>JAEXXN010000092.1 GCA_023405875.1 Bacillota bacterium
TGATGAAGCAGGTGGGCTTCAGACTGGAGCAGGCATATATCTTTATACAGAAGGATTATGCTGATGCCGACAGTACCCTGGATATCGGAAGCTTCCGGGTAGAAAGCTGGTCACCCTCCTATGAGGCTTTTACAGAGCTTGATTATCTTAAGAGGCGAAACAATATCCTGCCCTTCGCATTCTATTTCCAGCAGCCGACCCCTCAGCTGCATAAGGAGCTGCTGGAGGACAACTGCTTCGTATCGATAAATGGACATAAGGGATTGTTCAAGCTGAAGGGGGAACCCCATTTCATAGTATTTGACGAAAGTCCGGAGGGTATAAATGCTTATATGAATTATTACGTGCTGCTGCTTAACGGCAAGTGCGGGTCTCCGCCCTTAACCTCAGTGATGCCGTCGGATACCGGACTAATTGCTTCGCTTAAGGCCTGGGGTTACGGACCATTGGAAGCCTGGAGCCCTGACTATCTTTACTTTACCTGGGAATAGAGGTTATTGTCCTATGATACTGTACTCATATAATTATTCCAGATTGGGGAAATGAGGAATTCAATTGCTTCACTTTTTTCAGCGCAGAACTGTAAATATAGCAATGCTATTGATATTAATACCTATTGTTCTGATCATGTCTCTTATGATTATGGCGGAGCCTCCCCGTCCTGCCGTGGTTTCAGAGGGCTGGCAATACCGCCATGGAGATTCTCCCAGGAATGATAAGGGAGTGCCCTCATGGCTTTATGACAGTAAGGACAGCAGTGAATGGACCTCCTTCACCGGTCCGGGACAACCCCCGGGAGAATCCGACTCGGGAGATATATGGCTGCGTACGGTGCTTCCGGCAGGAGAATACAAAATCCCCAGTATTATGTTCACCACCAATGACCAGCTCTTCCAGGTATACCTGGAGGATGAACTTATATACAGCTATGGTGATATGGAGCGTAATAGCGATAATGTGGCCCCGGGCTCTCCCTGGCACCTGATCCATCTTCCGGAGGATTACCAGGGGAAGCTGCTTAACCTTAGAATGCATGCAACCTTCACCAGGAATACAGGACTTGTAAGAAGATTTGAAATAGGCTCGGAAAACGAGCATATTGCTTACCTTATTGCCAGTGAGATAGATAATGTGCTGCTTATTTGCCTTTTCACCTTTCTCGGCTTCTGCCTCATTTTTGTGTACGCCCTGAGGAAAGGTGTAAATTATGAATTCCCGGCACTTGGACTTTTTTCCATAAGTATCGGGACATGGCTGCTTGCGGAAACGAGCTTCAAACAGCTGTTCTTTTATGCCCCAAGATTCTGGCTGTATGTGGCCTTCCTGTCCTTTTACCTTATGCCTGTGGGCTTCCTTATATTTGTGGAACGGGTATTTTCTCCGGGCAATATATACCTGAAAATGATGTACCGGCTGCATATTTTATTTGCAGCAGTGACCCTTCTGCTTGATATAACCAGGCTAATGCCTTTCATATATACGCTGCAGGCGTATTATATAGTTCTGGCCTTAAGCATAGTTACTATTTTTGTAACCATAACAAAAGCCACCCGGGCTAAAAGCAATGATGCAAAGATCTTCATATGGGGTTTTTCCATATTCACACTTTTCGGCATCTATGACATTTTAGGCATGTACTTCAGGCTGGTTCCCTGGACGCAGTATATCATCCCCTATGGAATGTTCATATTCATGCTTTCCATGATATACATACTTGGGCGGAGGATCGCAGATGTTTATGACAAGCTGAGGGTGTACAACAATGACATACAGGCCAAAAACGAAGCCCTGTACCAGGCCTATGAAGAGGTCAACGAATCCCGGAACAAGCTGAACGAATGGAATAAGGGGCTGGAACAGACTATCAGGGAAAGGACCGCCTCTGTAAGAAACCTGCTCGATAATGCAGGGCAGGGCTTCCTGACCTTCGGCCCCGACCTTGCCGTAGCCTCGGAATTCAGCTCCGAATGCCGGAGTATTTTCAATTGCGATATTACCGGAAGAGGCTTCCCGGAGCTTATATATCCCCACAGCCCCGAGGACCGGAGCTTTATGGAGTCCCTGCTTGTAAAGCTGTTGTCTGAGGGCAACGGTATCCAGCGGGAAATATATATGTCTCTTCTCCCCGGAGAGTTCCATATCCAGGACAGATACTTTCATATCGACTACAAAATTATAACATCCACCGATATAAATGGGCCTGAAATTTTCATGGTGATCCTGACGGACATTACCTACAAGCGCCTGCTGGAGTATAAGGTAGACCAGGAGCAGAAGGTATTGAAAATGGTTGTGAAGGTCATCACCAATTGCGATGACTTTGCGGAAAGCATCAGAAATTACAGGGAGTTCTGCACTAACAGGCTGAATAGCCTGCTATACAGCGATCAGCCTGTTCAGAAGGTTTTGTATGAGATATACCGCGAAATCCATACCTTTAAGGGAACCTTCTGTCTGTTCGATATGCCGAATATCATAGAAAAGCTCCATGCCCTGGAAGCAGAGCTTTCAAGCCTGAGGGACAGCGTGGACTCCACCGCTGCAGGCAAGCTGAAGGATCTGGTTCTGAAAGATGATATGGAGGGCTGGCTTGAAGCCGACATGGATATTCTCAAGAGCATACTGGGCGATAAATTCCTGGATAATGAAAACACCCTGGTAATAAAAAAAGAAAGCCTGCTGGCAATAGAAGAAATGCTGCTCCGCCTTCTGCCTCCCGACCAATGCAGGTTGCTGCTGCCGGAAGTGCGTAAGCTCAGGCTGAAGCCCATAAAGAATATACTCAGAGGTTTGCCTGAGTATGCCCGGAGTCTGGCGGACAAAATGGGCAAGCTGCTGAATCCCATAGAAATACAATCAGAGGTAATTCTTATCGACCCTGACAGGTATCAGGCTTTCGCCAAAGCTCTGATCCATGTTTTCAGGAACATTGTCGACCATGGACTTGAAGAGGAGGAGGAAAGGCTTCTGTCGGGCAAACCCGGATACTGCAATATCCGGTGCGCTATAAAGCTGGAGGATGGCTTCATAAAGCTGAGCATATCGGATGACGGCCGCGGTTTTGACTTCAGCAGGATAAGGCAGGTAATAACAGACAGGGAGCTGATTTCCCGGGAGCTTGCCTGCAGTCTGACCGATGATGCTGCAGTGCGGTTTATGATCGATAATCATATTTCAACAAAGGAGGATATCAGCTATACCTCCGGGAGAGGCCTGGGGCTGCCGGCAATAAAGAGAGAAGCCGAGAGGCTGGGGGGAACGATGGCTATAGCCTCTAAGAAGGGCAAAGGAACTCAATTCCTGTTCCGGCTTCCCTATAATGCAAGCCATGAGCTTCCTTCCCTTTCAGCCGCTTCCATATTGGAGCCGGTGATTGCTACCGCCGGAAGCTACCTGTTTGAAAAGCTCAAATGCGATCCCATAAGCTTAAACAGTAAAAGCCCTGTCAAGGTTGATAACCTTTTGCTCCGGGATTTTACCTGCTTTATAGATATAAAAGGGATAATAAAGGGCAGGTTTGTTTTCACAATGGACGGCAGCCTTTCGGCCAAGCTTATGGAAAGTGTTGTGATAGAAGGATTGGCAAAAGCAGAGCATGAGCTTTATGTAGAAGACTTGCTTGCAGAAAGCACAAATATCGTAATCGGAAATTCCATAAAGAAGTTTCCCGGTATGGAGGACCTCATAATACTGGAGCCCCCTGTTATAATAAAGCGGGCAGGCCCGGCACCGGAATACATGGGACTTTCCCTCCGGAGCTGCGACATAGAATCGGAATACGGAAATATGTCCATAGGCTTTGTGGTGTTGGATAATAGCGGCCTTATCGATGATTAGAGAAAGGCATTGTTGCATAAGTAAAATAATGCGACATAGAAAAGCGGAACGGTTTAGAACCGTTCCCTACAGCCTATACATAATCTTGTTGTTCCGTAGGGAACGGTTCGTAACCGTTCCGTTTGTTGCGCATCCTTCTACAATTATGTAATAGCCCCTTTTATAGAGCAAATACTTTCAGGAACTGCTTTTTTACCTCTATTTCCAGGGGCAGATCCGGCCCACGTTCTCCGTCCAGGTCGGTTTCACAGTTCCCGCTGCAGCCGATAGTGAGCTTATCGGCCTGGAAGGTATACAGGTTGGGATCTCCGATGTGCTCTCCCCTAAGTATTTTAAGAAATATCGAAAACATATTTGCAATACTTGTATTCTTTATTGCTATGACATCCATAAACCCGTCATCAATCCTTGCATAAGGCGCAAGCTTGTTGAAGCCCCCTGCTGAGCTCCCGTTCAGTATCAGCAGCAAAAGAAAGTTGTCTTCTATAACCTTGGACTCATATTGCAGCCTTAGCCTGAAGGGCGTGAACTTTGGTATTTCCTCAATGCTCTTCATGTAATAAGCCAGCTTGCCAAGTGCATTTTTCATGTTTGTGTCTGTTTTGTATGCCACATCTGTAAGCAGCCCGGCACTGCATACATTTAAAAAATAGCTGTCATTGGCCTTTCCGATATCGACCTTTTTTATCCTGCCTTTTTCAATTATGTCGCAGCAGGCATCAATATCTTTGGGTATATTCAGATGGACCGCAAAATCATTTGCCGTACCGAAGGGGAATATCCCTACGGGCAGATCGAGCTTCATCGTTGCCATTATGTTTACGACGCTGCTCAAGGTCCCGTCCCCTCCGGAGATGCAGACGGCTTCATAATCCTCATGAATATCAAAAAAAGCCTTCTCCAGCTCTTTTATATCGCTGCTCCTGAAAGGAACCATCATATAACCCATCCTCTGAAACCTTTCAATCAGATAATCCAGCCTGTTTTTAAAATTTCCGTCTCCCGAAGAGGGATTGTATATAAATTTCAGCTTTTTCATATTTTCACCCCGCAGTTTGTAAGGCTTTATCAAGTATCTTAATTGTAAAACATATATATGCATCACAGTTATATTATAGTATATTCCTTACGCTTATGCCACCTTCCGCCTTAATATGAAATTAAAACCTATGTTTATCAGGATACTATTGGGCAAACTATAGAGAATACGCAAGAAAGCAGTTGATTTATTATACCTGACAGTACTTTGCGCATTCTATGAATTAGTGTATATATTGAAAGGAGACTATTATGGAAAATAACGGCAAAACTCCGGGTTCTCATGAAATCAGTATTCCCAAATTTGAAGCGAATATGAGAAAGGCGCTCCTTGTATCGAGCATAGTGGAGAGGGCAGAAAATTACGAGGATGAAGAGGAGACAAACAAGGGAAGAAGCTGAACTAAAAGCCCGGGAGGCTTATGCTTTACATTCTTTACAGCTCCCGGGCAATGGTTTAAAATATGTGATTCCTTTGGCGGCAGGAGGCCCTTATCACTAATAAAGCCTTTACCTGCCAAAGCCTGCTATTCAAATTCCGCAAACATCCTTTCAAAGTCTTCCGCACTGTCCTTTATATGGTACACGTGCTTATCCTCAGGAAACCTTTCCTTTTTCACATCCTCCACATATTCTTTAAAGGCATTGGTGATTAC
>JAEXXN010000164.1 GCA_023405875.1 Bacillota bacterium
AAGGTGAGCCACCCAAACCTATGGATCATGTATGTGAGCAAAAAATCGCTATTTATTCCTGGCAAAACCTGTGCCGCGGATGCTCCTTGGAGATTTTCAGGGAGATTGCCCTGTCCTATGAATTTGGCACCAGACAAAAGCTGCCTTATCCTAGTTGCAATGTATCCTGCACCCATAGGATCAATGGACGGAGAGAAAGCGAGAGTAATCCTTTTTGATAAAATTCCGCTGGCAAATACAATAACCATAGACCCTATCACCGGAAGATAAATAAGCAGTAAAGCATATAGCCTTTTTACTCTAAACCAGTTTTTCGAAATAGCGGTAGTAAGTACCGCAAGGCCGGAAAGGACAAGGAGTATGGAGGATGTCATGCTTGGGACTATTATAGAAAGTACAAAAGGAATTGCAAATAATAATCCACAAAAAATAATGCCGGAATACCCTTTATTTCTCATACTGTAAACAATTCCCGCAAAGGATGTAGGAAACAATAAAAGAAGATAGAAGGCATAAATATGCCTGCCGTTTATAGGTCTTGATAGGGCAATCATAAGAATGATTATGGCAACCAATAATAAAAAAATTGTCTTTGGATATTTGCCAAGGATAGTAAAGTCTATGTAGTAGCAAAGAGCCATCAAGCCTATTCCTACTACAGTGAAAAGTAATTGGCGGTAAAAAAGCTCTATGCCGTTAACATCCTGGGGAGCGGTGAAAAGCCGTATAAAAATTCCAGTAAGAAGCAGCAAAAACGTTAGTGCAATAATCGACCATTCGGGTTTTGGCCTATGGGTGCGGTCGAGCTCTGTACCGACTATAACAGGGTCACCCATTTGTTCAAGGGCTTTTAATGTGGCAGTTTCATCATCTAGTTCCTGGGCATTAAAAGCCTCCTTTTGATCGTTTATGTGGTTTTCGATTTCCTCACAAATATCATCATGAATCTTTTTGTATCTGATCTGGCTGCAAATTGTTTCAAGGTACTGTTTGACTTTAATATGTTGCTGCAAGAGCTGCACCTCCTTTTAAAACTTGATTCACAGCAGAGGTATAGGTTTGCCACTCAGCCTTTTTATCAGCCAGCAAGCCCTTGCCCTTTTTTGTTATAGCGTAATACTTCCGAACTCTTGCACAGTCGGCATTGTCATCATAAGAATTAACCATTCCCTGTTGCTCAAGGCTGTGAAGTAAGGGATAAAGTGTTCCCGCTTTAAGGGTAAAGGTATCATCAGATTTCTTTAACAACTCCTCAATCATCTGATATCCATACATATCTTTATCTTCAAGCAGCTTAAGTATAAGCATTGTTGTACTGCCGCTTATTAGGCTCTTATCAATTGCCATAAGTTCGCCTCCTTTTTTATATAGATCATCTATATAAATGATATATCGGCAATCTATATATGTCAAGAGATGATTTATTAAATATCTTAGGTGCCAGGCACCTAAGATATTTACAAAGCAAACTTGTTGCACGCCCATGTCGCCATTTCCCTGACATTTTCATTTATGTCGGTGCATGCCTCTTTAATATATTTGTGATACTTTGCATCACCACTGTTTACCATTGCTTTCAGGGCATTACATTTCCAGATCCAAAGCCCGTCCTTCGCTATATACCAGAACCTGGGCTGTATGATATCCAGGAATGTTTTTACGTCCATTTTTACTATATTTTCTAATCTGATAAACTCATCTAATTCATCCAGACCGGGAAAGCTATCGGCTGCTTCCCATCTGTTTTTATTCATAGGACAAACATCCTGGCAGATATCGCAGCCGTACAGCCATGTTCCCATCTTTTCCCTCAGCGCCTCAGGTATCAGCTCAGTTGAATAAAGCTCGGTTGAAAAGTATGAGAGCTGTGCAACACACTTGCCCATATCCATCATATGCGGCCCGGATAAAGCTTTGGTCGGGCATGCAGCTATACATTTCCCGCAATTCGGCGGGCAAGCGGACGTTTTTTTCGGAAGTTCGTCATATTCCATTTCCTTATCGGCTATCCACGTATCTATGGCTACCCACGATCCGAATTTTGTATATAAAAAATTATTATTGCCAAAAAATCCCAGTCCGGCTTTTACTGCTGCCCAGCGCGCTGCAACCCCGCCTTTATATGTGCGCATTCCAATATCCCTCAGAAATGCTTCAAATTTATTATCGTCAGAGTATTCTTTGGAGCTTTCCAATCTGCGCTCAAACAAATATAATTTTCCTATATATTTATTTATTACGGCAGGCAGCTTGTATTTGCTGTATCTCCTGACGCAAACGATTATCGACTTTGCCCCTTCCAGCTTCTTCTGGGGGTGGGCAAACTCATAAAGATCCTCAAATAAAGGTCTGGAGTTAGGAAAATGCTTGATCCGCTCATCAAGATAGTCTGTATACTCATGGAACGCATCTGCCCTGATGATCCCGCATAAATCATAACCCAGCTCCTGCGCTTTTGCTTTAATTTCACTTGATAATGCTTTTTTATCCGTTTTTAATCCCTCCCAACATGGTCACAGGCCGATAAAATAATATGGAGAGATATCCGACGATACCTCTCCATAAATATCAGTTGTAAATCACCTTATTGAACATTTTAGAAGATCATCTCCTCTCATTTATATTAACCGGTCGAGATAATTATCGCATACAACAGCTTACTTTAACAGGGAAACAATGATTATAAAGAATCTTTCCCACAGGAACAGGCATCTTTTTTCCGTATCGTACGCAATATTTTCCTTATACTCTCTTCGGACAGGCAAAACCTTGATGCAAGCTCCGGTATTTTGATACCGCTCTCGTGAGCCTCGTGAATCTCATAGTTCCTGTTCGTTATAGCCCTTTTTGTTCCATTGCTCTCACCCCAGCCGGCCCTTTCTTTTTCCTTTTTGGGAACATAAACCAGATTACCTTGAACATAGCCTTGCAATTGCTCAAGCAGCTCAGAGGGGAGAATATCCCTCCCATTCTTGTAATCCATTAATGAAAACCTCCTTAACCATGCTGCCGGACATTTTTTTGTATTCAGATATCTTCATTAATTTCACCTCCCTTGGAGTTATTGGCCATATTGAAAAATACGGCTATTTATATTTTACAATATTTTTCTTCGCAATGGCAACTACAGTAAAGCCGCAAAAAACAAAAACACCGAAGATCCCTGCGTTGTATATATCCATAATTGTTTTTGCTAAGTCAGAATATCCCCGGATCACTCAGTGACATTGGCCATGGGCAGCCAGTTTTAAGCAGTAGAAGCGGTTTGCTTTGGAAATCAAAAGCAAACCGCCCCTATGCTTATTTAACTATTTCCCGTCAATTGCAAAACTGTATTGTTTTCTCTAATCTGCCGGTTTTAACTCTGCTGTGCCGCGAATATGAATAAAATATTTTTCCGTCACATCGTCATTCCATTTTATTTCCACCTCATATACAAACGCTGTATGTGTTACTTTCTGATGCAGGTGAAAATAATAATTTCCATTGCTGTCTCTCTTTCCCCCGATATTGCTCCATCCTGCAGCAACCTCCTCTCCGTATGCGGTAAGTACTGCATTTTCATCCGGTATAACACCTGCCGGAGCAGTTATTTTTACTCCCACATAGTTTCCATCCTCAGGGACCCCATTTTCAGCCGCTGTATAGTAGTCTATCTCTCCATCAAAAAATCTTATCCACTGCTCGTCTATCTCCACTTCTATTCCATCCCCACCATTTATTGTTGGGGCCCGGTCAATGGTTCCGTATCTTGCAGAAAATCCATGGTCATGTCCATATACTCCGCCTTTTTTAATTATGATATTACCGCCGCCTTCAACAGCTCCTATGGTTCCTGTAAGCTTTAATTCGGCTATATTAGGCTCCTCTTCTTCAATCGTCACCGACTTTATTTTCATATCCGACAGAGTACCGCCCAAAATCATATAATCTCCCAATCCGGAAGCAAACTCACCGATTCCATATACCTCAAGTGTTATAACTACCGGATTTGAATCGCCATAATATACTGCGTCAGCCACTATTTCATCCAGATTCGGCGATGCTGTCAGCACTATTTCTGTTTCAAAGGCGTCAAACTCCTCTATGGCTTCCGCCAAAATATCCTGGGCATAGTATATATCCGTCATTACGGTGCCGTTCTGATTTACTTTTGCATTGTCATAAATATCTTGTACATCATCAATTACCTCGCCAAGGTAATTGATTTCATGTATGCCTGTATCCCCATATCTTTCTGCATTATCATATCGGGCTTTTGCAGCATCAAGCATATCTTTCAGCTTTGTTAATTCTGCTTTTGAGAATTCCAGGGTAGCTCCACGCTGAATTACTATCAGGTATGTTTCTGTCAAAGCATTGTTCCATTTTATTTCTGCCTCATAAACATACGCCGTATGCTTTACTCTCATATACAGGTGGAAAAAGTCGTCTCCGTCCCCTTCCTCTCTGATATTATCCCAGCCGGGCTCTCCGTTTACATTTAATACCTCTCCGTGCACAGTGAGAACTGCATTTTCGTCCGGCAGTACACCTTCAGGGGCAGTTATTTTTACCCCGATCCAGCTTCCGGGTGCAGGTACATCATCAGTGCGATATTCTAATTCCCCGTCAAATATAATCGTCTGACCCTCTACGACCACCGTTGCGTTTTCTCCGCCGTTAAACCCTTCCACCGGCTCTATTGTCCCATAGTTATCATATTCAACCAAGCTTGAACCCGGTGCAAAATCAATTGTATATGCTTCTGTCAATTCATTGTTCCATTTTATTACGATACTATAAACCCTGGATATATCCGTTATTCTCTGATACAGGTGGAAATAGTTGTCTCCATCGCCCTCTTCTTTGATATTGCCCCAGCCCGGCTTCCCATCATAGTTGTAGCTTCTGCCGTTAACATAGAGAAAGGCATTATCATCCGGTGCTATACCCTCAGGGGCAGTTACTCTTACACCTATCCAATTTCCGGACACAGGCAGGCCATTCTTTCCATTTGCCGTATAGTATGCAATTTTACCGCCAAATGTTATATTATATCCGTCTATGGTCGGTTCTATATCTGCTATGCCGTTTACGCCTTCAGCCGGTCCAATCGTCCCTGCTTCTGCCGGTGCTCCTCCTAAGGCAAATATAGTTATTGTATTGCTTTCGGCACCGCCGGCGAGAACCGGAGCTTTTGCTTTCAGCGTTAATGCTCCCGCTTGTGCCTTGCCGGTCAGCCGGAAGGTCATTTCTGTATCGCTTTTCCTGGTAATTGTCCCAACAGTAAGTCCTGTCACTCCGGCACTGATCGTCCAGTTAGCCGGAAGGTTGGAAATCCCATTCGCTGTAAAAGTATCATTGACTACAGCTACAGTTACAGAAGGATCAACAGCTCCCGATGCTATTATCGACGATGTATATAATACTACCGGCACCTGGTTGCTGATTGTTATCTCTTTTGTCCCGAATTTCCCTGATCCGTCCCTGGCGGTTGCTTTTACGGTCACTGTTCCGTCCGAAACAGCTCTCAGCACGCCTGTATTGCTGATAGTTGCTGCACCGGTCCCATTTGTTACCGACCAGGTTACAGCTTTGTTTGTTGCATTTGCCGGAGTCACAGCTGCCAGCATCTGCAATGTACCGTCGTCAGTTGTTATTGCGGAAGCATTACCTGTACCGGTAACAGTAATAGCATTTACATATATATATTTATCATCGTCATCATCTCTACCGGAACCGCCTCCGCTGCCGCTTCCTCCAGAGGATGGAGGCGTTGGCACAGGTGTGGGTGCCGGTGTAGGTGCTGCTGTCGGTGCCGGTGTCTGAGTAGGTGACGGCAGTGTTGTCGATACGGTTACTCCAGCAGCAGTATTCGTAGTTGTAGTAGGCACTGTTATAGTGGTATTCTGTACATTTACCTGCGCTGTTCCTATTGTACCGTTGCCGGTTACTACGGCTGGGGAATTCACAACCACATTCGTCACACTGGTTCCGTTGCCCAGAACGATTTGCGCATTGGATGCCGTCTGTGCAATATTCAGATTTGCTACTGTCCCCGATGCGATATTGAGATTGACTCCTTCTGCCTGGATCTGTATCGAATCAAAGTTGCCCATCAATATAATGGGTTCATTCGGATCAGTGCTTTCAGATATTGTTACATAGCCGAATCCTGCTCCGGTAACATCCTGCTCTTCCAGCTTGCCGCCGGACTGCATATCCACCTGTTCTATGGTTGTTGCTCCAACTGCTACTATTCTTACCTTATTATCCTCTTTGATTATTATAATATTTCTGATTTGGGAATCCTCTATTATGATACTATTAAGTCCGCCGCCTTTTACTATAGTATCACCTTTTACCGTAACATTCTTGAGCTTGACGTTTCCATCCCCTACTCCCTCTCCAATAATGAGGTTTCCTGTAATTGTAGTATCCTCCAGGTTTACATCCCGCACATTAATTGCAACATTGCCTTCAACAACGTTGGCGCTGTATGTGCCGGGCTTGTTGTACGCAATGGCGACCTTGTCATTATAGCATCTTTCCAGCACTGCTACCGCTTGCCCCCTGGTAATAACCCCTTTGGGATTGAAAACATTCCCGGGCTCTCCCTGCATGTAACCGGCCTTCGCCACTGCTCCGACAGCTCCTTTGCTCCATTGGGGCATGACGGCGGCATCTGCAAAGCTGTTTGCTGCTTCCAGATCCGTAATAGTATCCATTTTAAGCAGTCTCAATATTATCAAGGCACATTCCTGCCTGGTCATATAGCTTCCCGGCAAAACTGTGCCGTCTGGCTGCCCGACATAGTAGCCTGCCTTTTTCGCTATCAAGAGATCGTTATAATAGCTATCCCTGGGTATAACATCCTTAAAGCCGGCCTCTGGCTTCTCCGTAAAGCCAAAGGCTTTGTTTGCCATCACGGCAAAGTCCGCTCTTGTAATAGGGTCATCCGGCTTGAAATTGCCGTTTTGGTCAACCGCTATAAAACCCTTTTCCATAAAGCTCTTTATTTGGTTTCCAGCCCAGTGCCCACTGTAATCATCCGCTGACTGCCGTGCAAAAGCAGACATGGGAGTGACCAAAATAAAACAAAGAACAAAACTGATAACCCTGAAAAGATTTTTCTTCAAGTCTATCCTTCTCCCTTCCGAATCTATAATTTTAAGGCATACACTTTTTAGAAAATTATAGCATCCGGTAAGCAGGAAATGGTCCGCAGCTTGCAGACTATAGGATAAAAACAAAACTTTTTCAATAGCAAAACCTCCACCTTTCATTTATGAAAGCTGTGGAGGTTTAATCGCACTTATAACAAGATTTCAATGAGGGTTTTTGCAGACTTGCAAAAACCTACCCGAGCGTTTCAACGAGGCGGGAAATATGCAGTGGGGGACATCTTTCGCCTCGTTATATATTATTCTGGATCGCTTTCTCTTATTGACGGACCACCAATTCAAAGGGGACATATGCATTACTTTTTTGAATGGCATCTGCTTTCTCCTGATCACAGAAGACTGTCCTTAGATTCGGTATGTTCAGCAAAACAGACAGATCAGAGATATCAGCTTCAATGATGTCAATACTTGCAAGACTATTCAGAGCCTCAAGAGGACTGAGACTCCTGATCCAATTTTGCCCCAGCCCAATATATTTTAGTTTATGCAGCTTCTGTAGGCCCGCTAGATCATTCACCACATTTC
>JAEXXN010000182.1 GCA_023405875.1 Bacillota bacterium
GTCATATTCATTGAGACGGATTACAGCAATGACGATACGGCTCAGCTCCAGACAAGGGTGGAAGCATTCCTGGAGATGCTGAAATAGTGGAGAGCAGCAATTATTACATACTGTTCCCCAATGTGACGGAGGGGTTGAAGCTGGAGAAGCTTCTTAAGGCAGAAGCAATCAAATATACAATTGTACCCACTCCCAGGGAGCTGAGCAAATGCTGCGGAATATCCATAAAGTATGAATACCGGGATGAAAGCGCAATCAAGCTTCTGGCAGAGCAGCATGAAATCAGGGTGGAAGGCTTCAGGAGCCTTCCTGCGCGGAAGCCGGAGGTAAGGTTTATATAAAAATGGTACGGATGGAAGAGGAACGGATATGATCAGTATTGGAATTGATATAGGCTCGGTGTGTGCAAAGGCTGTTGCCTTTGACGGAGCCATAATCGGCAGTCTCTTGATGCCTACAGGCTGGAATCCCAAGGAAACGGGAAGTAAAATATATAAAAGGCTGATAGCGGCTTCCAGTATTAAGGAAGAAGACATAGCATCGGTTGTTGCCACAGGCTATGGGAGGGTATCAGTTCCTTTTGCCGACAGGAAGGTAACCGAAATAACCTGCCATGCAAAGGGCGCATCGTTTCTGGACCCCGGGACCAGGACCGTCATTGATGTGGGAGGACAGGACAGCAAGGTAATAGCTATAGATGAAAAAGGCAATGTACTGGAGTTCATGATGAACGATAAGTGCGCTGCGGGCACCGGAAGATTTCTGCAGGTCATGGCAAATGTGCTGGAAACAGAGGTGGATCAGTTGGAAAGTCTGGCCTCCGGATCGGAGCCCAGGGACATAAACAGCATGTGTGCGGTTTTTGCCGAGAGCGAGGTAATAAGCCTGCTTTCCCAGGGAGCTACCAAGGAGGCGGTCGCTTCAGGCATACTGCACTCGATATCCAACAAGATAACACATCTGACAAGCAGGGTAGCCCTTAAGGATAAGGTACTGTTCACCGGAGGGGTATCATATAACAGATTTATAAGGGAGATCATCTCAAAGAAATTGAGGCTCAGGGTCGAGACCCACAAGGACTCGCAGTTTGCCGGAGCAATAGGAGCCGCAATAATAGGCTACAAGCCATAGGGAACGCATTGATGCGTTCCCTTTTTATATTCCATCCATAGGAGTGAAGCATATGTAGGGAACGGTTCTAAACCGTTCCGTTTTTCTATGTCGCATCCTTCCAATTATGCGTTCCCTATTTTTCAAACCAGACGGAATGCTCCCTTTCTATCTTAAAGCCGTTTTTAAGATACAGCTCCAATGCCCTTTTATTGCTGTCGAATACCGACAGCCCTATTTTTGAGGCACCGGCAGCCTGCAATGCCTTGATGGATCTGAACAGCAGCTTTTTCCCCATCCCCCTGCCGTGAAATTCCGGAGCCGCACCTATTCCCTCAATATAGCCGTTGTTACCGGACAGCTTAAGTAGATAAACCCCTGCGGCAGTATCTGCCTCATAATATATTCCTGCCAGGCCGCCGGTGCCGTATTCCTCCAGGTATTGCGGCAGCTCGGCCTCATCTATTGCAGCTCCATTGGGAGCCAGGCGAAAAGCCTCGTTGTGCACCCTTCGAAAATCCTTTATGTTCCCGGAGGAAAGAGGCTCAAAGCATTTCTCTTCATCCGGAGGCAATGTCACGGCGCTACCGTAGTAATCCATTTCAATATAGCGGTATACCTCCTTAAAACCCTTTTCCTTTACCGCAGGCATCAAATAATACCTGTCATGGTTCAAGCCCAGCTTATAGCTGACATCCTTTATTCCCGGGCAGTAACCGAAGGCTCTGTCAAGGAGCGTTGAAAGCTTTCCGGCATCAGGCTCTTTAAGGCCTATACCTGTCATGAATATTTCCCCTCTTAAAGCAGCTTCCCGGGCTATTACCCCCAGGGTACCCACCGGCCTGTCACCCTCCCAGAGAGAGAAATGGCTGCGGCCATTGTCAAAGGCGACACCCCCATAGAAAGCGGACATTTCATCACAGTTTCCGAAGCCCCCGGTGTATTCAAAGCCGGTGATAAATTGGTAAATATTTCTTTTTTGAGCCTCTGAAAGCTCGTTAAATGAATAAATTTCCATATTGCTACCTCATCATTCAAACAAAAATATTTTTGTTTATATAACAATAGACAATATATCACAATATCTATAAAAAATCAATATGCCTTGTATATCTTTCTTTAATATGAAGACGCTGCCTGAATATCCAAGACTATCAAATATTGTCAATTATATATGGTATAATAATTAGAAAGTTGTGCAATAATTTGGACGCCCACTGGCCGTCCTAATGCTGCACAAGCCTCTACTTTTAGTCAATTTAAAAAGGTGGTTATGCATATGAGCCTCAGAATAATATACGGAAGGGCAGGAAGCGGCAAGAGCACCTTCTGCCTCAATGAGATAAGAGCCGGCCTGGAGCAGAGGCCGGAAATCAGACATATCATTATAGTTCCGGAGCAGTTTTCCTTCCAGGCGGAGAAAAGACTGCTGAAGGCACTGGGAGCAAGCGGGATAAACGGGGTGGAGGTACTGAGCTTCGGAAGGCTGGCCCACCGGGTCCTTGGGGAAGTCGGCGGAATTGTGAGAAAGCATATAAATCCTGCAGGGAAAAGCATACTGGCCTATACCATAATGGAAAGCCTCAGGGAGGACTTAAGGGTGTTCGGCAGGGCCGCAGGACAGAGGGGCTTTGTCAACACCATGTGCGGCACCATCAGTGAGTTCAAGAGATACAACATCACACCGGAGGCGTTGAGCAGCCTTGAAGCAGCCGAAATGAGCCCGCAGCTCAGGGATAAGCTGCATGATATAGGGCTTATATACGGAGAATTTGAAAAAAGGCTCCATGACAAATATATAGATGCGGATGACGACCTTGCCTTATTGTCGGAGAAGCTTCAGCAGCACAGGATATTTGAAGGCACTGAAATATGGCTGGACGAGTTTTCCGGGTTTACACCACAGGAATACAAAGTAATAGAAGGGCTTTTGACCCAATCAATCAGGATAAATGTGGCATTGTGCACCGATTGCCTTGCGGATGAGCTGGAGCTGGAGGATATTGACGCATTTCTGCCTGCAAAGGCAGCTTCCGCAAAGCTCAAAAGGCTGGCGGCGGAGCTGAAGGTGGTGTTTGAAGCACCCGAAGCACTTAAAGGCAACGGGCTTAAATATAACAGGGAGCTGGCTTTTCTTGAGTCAAACCTCTATTCATATCTTCATGGCACATATAAGGGAAGCACCAGCAATATAAGCCTGTATGAGGCTCCCAACATGTATGCGGAGGTTGAGAGCACGGCAAGGGACATACTGAGGAAATGCAGGGAGGAAGGACTAAGATACAGGGATATTGCCGTTATAACAGGGGATCTGGCACTATACGAAAAAATAGCAGGGGTGGTGTTTGAAGAATACGGCATACCCTGCTTCATTGACAGGAAAAAGGATATCACGGGTCATCCGCTGGTGCTGCTTGTGATTTCTGCACTGGAGATCTTTACAGGCAATTGGTCCTACGAAGCGGTATTCAGGTATCTGAAGACGGGGCTCACGGGAATTGACAGAAGCGAACTGGACCTGCTCGAGAATTATGTGCTGGCCAGGGGAATAAAAGGCAGCAGCTGGGTCAGGAATGAGGATTGGCACTATGGTACCCCTGAAAGCCAGTATGAGCTGGAGCTTCAGCAAAGAGTCAACCAGGTGAGAAAAAAGGCGGCAGCACCTCTTATTAAGCTGTACCAAAGGACAAAGGGGCGGCATACCGGCAAAGAAATATGTACTGCCTTGTATGAATTCCTGTGTGAGCTGGAGATCCCAGACAGGCTGGAATCCCTTGTCGGGCATTTTGCCGATGAGGGCGAGCTGGACAGGGCTGATGAATACAGCCAGGTATGGAATATATTGCTGGAGCTGCTGGATCAGGTGGTAGAAGCCATGGGAGCTGAGGAAGTGAAGGTGGAGGCCTTCCTGGAGCTGCTTACTGTGGGCCTTGAAGAATACAATATAGGGC
>JAEXXN010000188.1 GCA_023405875.1 Bacillota bacterium
GTCTTGAGCGCCTCGGCATCCGCGCCGATTGTTGCAGTTGTATCAGCGAATACTGTTGATATTGAAGAGAACATCATAGCAAACGCTAAAACAAGAGCAATTATCTTCTTATTATTCATACGTGTAATTTCCTCCTTAGAAATCTTTTTAGTTTTAGTTTGGTTACTTGTGCATGTACTGGATTGTCCTTGATCAATTATTCTACTTGAACCTATACTATGCACCCCCTTTCCAGGTTGTAGGGAAAAATTGATTGAAATCTTCTCATGGTCAACATAATTCTACACATAATTCGCTATTCCTCCCAGCGTAACAGTATTGTAAACAAGTGTAATACGCGTGTAATGGGAATATTTGCGAATCTGTAATCGAGAATTATGTAAATCACTTATGTTAACCATTGAGTTTTCAAAGTACGTCCCATTTTTCATCCTGCTGCTATGTTTTTATCCTGCTGCACTAATTTGACGTACGCATTAGCTGTTAGGTTTCATTACAGTTTTGTAACAGAGGCTGTCCCATTTTTGTCCACAAACTGATGACGGTCGCTGTATATCCTCTTAATCCTTCTTGATATATTACAAGCAAATTAAAATTTGCTGTAATTTCCTTTTGAAGCAGGATTTGTGCAACTTCCACAGAATATATTCTGTAAGATTGAAGAAAATAGGAGGATACAAATGAAAAAAATTAAATTGTTCAAAGCAACAATCATCGCCCTAGCACTTCTATTAGCAGTAACCGGTGTTGCTTATGCTGATAATGAAACTTCAAAGTTTACTGATATAGATGGCCACTGGGCTGAGCAGCATATCAACAGCGTCTACAGCAAGGGCTTGATGGGCGGAGCTACTGAAACCCTGTTCAAGCCGGGTGATTTAGTTAAGAACTACGACGCATTAGTTAGTATATCACGGATGATTAACAGAGGAAATGATATAAATATGGAACAATTGGAGACAAAGTACCAGGAAAGTGTCATAGAAAAGTTCCAGGTGCCTGAGTATGCAAGGACTCACGTGATGGTCTGTCTGGAGAAAGGAATAATTAGTAATTTCGATGTAAGCGCATATAAGGATGCTCAGTATGCTACGAAAAATGACATAGCGAAATATCTCGGCCTGGCATTGGGAGTGACTGTGAAATCAAGCGATCCTCCGGCTGTTTTGCCCTTTAAGGATTCAATGTATGTTCCTACAATGTATAAGCCTTATGTCAGATATCTGATCGATAAGGGCATTATAAACGGAAGCGGAGATGCCAATGGTAATTTTAACCCCAAAGCCAACATAGACAGGGCTTCCTTTGCGAAAATGCTGGATCTGGCAAGTGCGGTATATAATAATAATGAAGAGCCGGCGGCAAACACAAACGAGCCGGATACAACAGTGCCGGACAATGATACAATTGAAACTGAAGAGCCGGATGCAGCCACCGGTACGAATACATCTGGTACCTCCGATATATTTGAGGATGGACTGCAAGTTGATGTAACTGCAATTGTAGACGAAGTTATACCTGAATACGGCAACCTTGCTGTATTCATAGGAACTGAGAGAAGGAACTACAAGGTAGCTGAAGATGTGATATGCACTATAGATGATGTTGCAGGCGGCTTCTGGAAGTTGAAAAAGAGTGATATAGTCAAGCTCTACATGGAAAATGACAAGATCAAAAAGATCGTAGCGGAAAGTAAGGTCAGAAAAGTGGCAGGGAACCTGACAGATATCAAAGCCGGCGACAAGGTCGCACTTACGGTGGAAACTACCAACGGTGATACAAAGAGCTACACAATTACTACAAAGACTATTGTAATAAAGGATGGGAAGACTGCATTGTGGCAGGAGCTGAAAACCGGCAACAGCGTGGTACTGACTACTACCTATAATGAATTGATAGAAATAAATGCTGATGGAGTGAAAAGCTCCGATAAGGGAGTAATAGAATCCATCGTCTATAGCAGGATAGCTCCTCCCAAGCTGGTAATAACCGCTACTGACGGAAGCCAGAATACATATTTTGCAGATGAAGAAATAGAAATATCAGGTGAAGATGATGTATATTCTCTGAGGCCGGGGATGCAGGTGGAAGTGAGCCTGCTGGATGACGAAATAAGCAAGATATCGGTTCTGAATCAAACCGCAAAGGTTAAGGCGGAGGTCAAGGGCTTGGTAAAAAGCATTGATGAAAGTGCCGGAATCATTATTTTAGAAGTATATGACAGCAGTGCGGGTAAGTATATAGATAAGAATATATTTGTTAATAGTGATACAAAGATAGTTTATGTTGATTTGAATTCTCTTGCTATAAATTCTATGAACCTTGATGAGCTCAAGCTTAACGATACTGTAAGCGTAATAGGTACCGGGAGCGCAGAGGGTATAATCGCTTCAACAATACAACTACTTAACTAATATATAGGGGCGGCCATCGGTCGTCCTTCTTTTCGGAAAATGTAGTGAACGACGCCTTCGTCGTTCCGCAGCACAGGAGGATCACAGAATGAGCAACAAATTGATTTCCGTTGTTGTTCCCATGTATTATGAGGAGAAGGTCGCAGAGGAGTGCTGCAGACGCCTGAGAAATGTCATGGAGGGCTGTGGCTATGAATATGAACTTGTAATTGTAAATGACGGAAGCAGGGACGGGACTATGGACATACTCGAAGGCATAGCAGCAAAGGACAAACGGGTAAAGGTCATAGGATTTTCCAGGAATTTCGGACACCAGGTGGCTGTAACTGCGGGAATAGATAAGGCGCGGGGAAATGCTATTGTAGTGATCGACGCCGACCTGCAGGATCCCCCCGAGCTTATAATAGAAATGCTCAGGCTCTGGGAGCAGGGCTATCAGGTGGTTTATGCCAAAAGGAAAAGGCGGAAGGGCGAAAGCATATTCAAGAGAGCGTCTGCAAGCCTGTTTTACAGGCTGTTGGATAAGCTGTCGGACACAAGGATACCTCTTGATACCGGCGATTTCCGTCTTATTGATGCCAGGGTAGCTGACGAGCTCCGCAGAATGAGAGAGAAAAACAGGTTCCTCAGAGGCATGATAAGCTGGATAGGCTTTAAGCAGATACCGGTAGAATATGAAAGAGAAGAGAGATTCGCAGGGGAAACCAAATACCCTCTTAAGAAGATGATAAAGCTGGCTTTGGACGGCATTATCTCCTTTTCCTCCAAACCCCTCAAGCTTTCGCAGTATCTGGGCTTTTTTGCAGTTTTCTGTGCAATGGGAATTTTCCTTTATTCTCTCATATACAGACTGGCAGGGGGAGCGCGCCTTGTCACAGGCTGGGCCTCAATTATGACCACTGTTGCCTTCCTTGGAGGAGTGCAGCTTATTTCCATAGGTATTTTGGGGGAATATATAGGCAGAATGTATGATGAAAGTAAAGCAAGACCTCTATATATAATAGAAAAGGAAATCAACATAAATGACGGATGGTAAAAAGCTTGTTACTACCGCTGCAAGTATTGTGCTTGCAGCAGTTCTTATGTATTATCTGCTTTCAAGGGCAGGCTTCGAAAAAATTTCTGCAAGCCTTGCAGTGCTTGATTACGAATGGGTGCTGCCGGCAGTCGGGTTATATACCTTTGACATGTTTATCCGGGCATTCCGGTGGAAGGCTGTGCTGAGGGGCAACAATATACATATAAGCCTCTGGGATTCCTTCCTTGCATATAACCTGGGAAACAGTCTCAATATAATAATCCCTGCAAAAATAGGGGATATAGCAAGATCCTATTATCTGAAGAAAAAGCATGCACTGCCCTATTCCGATACCTTGCCGGCAACATTTCTAGACCGGGTGTTTGATGTGCTGGGAGTGTATGTGGTCCTGCTTTTTTGCGGTATATACATAATAACCGGAACAAAGCTTGAACCATGGCTGTATTATACCTTTGCGGCCGGCATCGCCGCCCTTGCTGCTGCTGTCGGGGTAATGGAGCTGCTTTTTAAAAAGAAAGAGCTGATAGAGCGTATCAGGAATAAAAAGCTGAGAAGCCTGCTGTATTCGCTTCTGGACGCATTTTCCGCCTCCTTCAGGAATAAGGGGAATTTTATGCTGCTGCTGGTGTGTTCTGTGGTAATATGGCTGTGTGAAGGCATATTTTCGTACCTTATATTCTTGTCCATGGGGCAGGGCATAAATCCTGTAATTGTCATTTTCGCTACAATGATAGCCATTCTTACAAAGGTTGTTCCGATAACTCCCGGAGGGATCGGAGTATTTGAGGGAACCATGGTGCTCATTCTGTCCCTCTTTGGAATGGACCCCGGAACAGGAGCAGTGGTATCCACCGTAAACCATTTTATAATGAACCTGTATACCATTTTACTGGGAATATATGCGCTGCTGAGTGAAAACATCAGCATTTCTTCAATAAGGCAGGAAAGGACAGATAAAAAGTGAGAATAGGAATAGTGGGAGGCGGTATAACAGGTCTGACCGCTGCATATGAGCTTGCGAAAAAGGGACATGAGGTGGAGCTGTTTGAAGCAGCCGATACTGTGGGGGGGATTGCCGGATCAGTTCAAATGGACGGATTCTGTATTGAAAAATACTATCATCATTTTTTCAAATCAGATGTACATATACTTTCGCTTCTTGAGGAGCTGGGACTGGGAAGCCTCCTGCTGTGGAAGCAAAGCAGGATGGGCTACTACAGCGGAGACAAAGCCTATGAGTTTGGTACCCCCCAATCCCTTCTTAGGTTCAGGCCTCTGAATTTTTACGATAAATTCAGGTTTGGACTGTCTGTCTTAAGGCTTATGGCAATAAAGGACTGGCATGCCCTTGAAAATGTCACTGCCAGGGACTGGCTTGTTTCCAATGCCGGGAAAAAAGCCTTTGAAACTGTATGGAAGCCGCTGCTTGTGACAAAATTCGGTGAGCAATATGACAAGGTGTCCATGGCCTGGATGTGGGGAAAAATAAGGCTCAGAGGAACCTCGAAGGAAAACGGGCAGGAAGTCCTGGGCTATATAGGCGGCAGCAGCAGCGTGCTTTTTGAAAGGCTGACAGAAGTACTTCAGGAAAAGGGAGTAAAGCTCAATCTGAACTGCAGGGTCGAAGCTATAAAAAAAGTTGGTGAAACCTTTACCCTATGTAGGGGCGGCCACTGGCCCTCCGAAAGGGACAGCTTTGCTTTCGACCGGGTCATAGCAGCAGTACCGCTGCCGGTATTCGGAGAGCTGGCAGCAGAAATACTGCCCGGGAACTACCTGGACAATATAAGGTCCATAGAGCATACCTCGGTGGTATGCATGGTGCTTATACTGAAGGAGCCCTTCAGCGGCTTCTATTGGCTGAACATAGGCGATGAGAGCATCCCCTTCGGAGGCCTCATCGAGCATACCAACCTTATTGATAAGAGTCAGTACAACAACAAAAGCATCCTATACATATCCAACTACATCTACAAGACCGATAAGTATTATTCCATGGGCAGCCGGGAGCTTCTCAGGGAATATCTCCCCCAGCTCACAAAGATAAATCCCGGTTTTGATGAAAGCTGGATAGAAGAGTGCTACACCTATAAGGATGAATATGCACAGCCTGTGATAAAATGCGGATATTTCACACTGAAGCCGGAGTTTGAAACCCCGGTGAACGGTCTCTATACCGCCGGAATGTGCAATATATACCCGGAAGACCGGGGCGTAAACTACGCCGTCCGTGACGGCAAAGCCGTGGCAGCGCTTGTAGGAGCAAATAATGAATAATGGAAATCATAATAGAAAGCAATTGCGTTTAAAGGATTATGATTACTCACAGGCAGGATATTATTTCGTAACAATATGTGTAGAAAATAAGAAAAATATATTGTGTGAAATTGTAGGGAACGACGCCCTCGTCGTTCCAACATCTATAGGGGAGAAAATAATTAACTGCTGGAATAACATTTCTTTATTAAATGAAAATATTGAAACGGATCTGTTCTGTCTCATGCCTAATCATATACACGGAATAATTATAATACAGAATGATGCTGAAGATATTCAGATAGAAAAGAAGTATGGGTTTGAAATATCGGAACGACGGGGGCGTCGTTCCCTACAGGGTATTATAAAAGACTTTAAATCAGTAACTACAAGATATTATAATAAAATGGTTGATGAATCACTACGAAATACTTTGTGGCAAAAATCCTACTATGATCATATTATACGCAATGAAAAAGAACTAAATGAAATCAGAGAATATATAAGAAATAACCCACTGAAGTGGGAACTGGACAAATATTTTGCATAAGGAACGACATCCTCGTCGTTCCTTATTTTATGAGTATAACCCGCGTATCCCCGACCTCGAACACCACTTCTCCCAATCCCAGCAGCTTTTCCTCATCCAGCTCCTGGAACTTCTCCCGCTCCAGATCTCCGATGATTATGTACTCGACCTTGTATTTCTCCAGAATATCTATTGTCATATCAACAGCTCCCGCTTCATATACCGTTTTTACCTCTTCTCCCCTGCTTTCCGGTTCCTTCATATCGTTTCTCCACAGCCATTCATGTACGTACCAGCCCTGCACGGTGGGCAGTCCTGTCGCCATGGAGATCCTGCAGTAGTCGCTGTAGCTGTCTCCGTTGGCTTCAAGAATGACGGACTGCCCCTTGACATTGGCATTGAGCCATTCTATCACCTTGTAATCCTCTGGCTGCTTCCTGTTCAAAAACTGCAAACCGTCAAGCCCTTTATAATTTGAAGGCTTCAGGCTTGTGTAATAGCCCTCTAAGGCCAAGGGGAAGAAGGACATGGGCAGCAGGTAGATTATTATCAGTACAGCTGCTGTGAGCATTTTGGCACCTTTGCGATGAAGTGCCGAGGGTATCCTTACAATAATATAGCCGGATACAATACAGAACATTATGAAGGCCTGGTAGGTAAGCTTGAACATAGTGTTTGCCCTGTGGTAGCCGTTGTAATATATGTCACTGACATAAACCACCTCGGGTATCATAAGCAGTCCGAGGCCGCAGCAGCACAGCAGGAGGCAGAGCATATCCGAAGCAGCGATATTCCTTAGGAGCCTGCCGGCCCAGGAATTCCTTGAGGCTCCCGGAAGCTCTCTGCTGTGGCTCAGCCTCACTCTCCCGGAGGTTATGAACAGTAGGAAGAGAAGGAAGCTAAAGACAAGGAGCAGCTGATACCCCCATAGTATTGCCAGCTGATAGAGCGGGGTTCTGTAGTGTACAAGTCCTACTCCTGCGGATATCCCTTCAAATTTAAGTGAATACGGGATCGAGAATATCTGGGAGAGAGCTATTATTGAAAGTACCGTGGTGGTAGTTTTTGCCACAGGCTTTGCTGTACCTGACTTAATGCTTCCTAAATCCGGCTTGTGATAAATGTCGATATTCCTGTACAGCAGGATAATTGTCAAAACCGTTATATAAACAGGGTAATCCCATGTGTTTGTCATATATATGACAGAGAGAAGCAAGCCAAGAAGCAGCACCTTTCCGGTACCCATCCGTCCTACTCCTTCTCCAGCAGCAAAGCAGCCCATCAGCAGGGCCATAAAGGTAAGCACCACGGGAATATCCGACACATGGCCGTGAAGGTCTGATACTATGAAGGAATATGCAGGGAACTCATGTATTGTTTTATCGTCGGTCTGGGGATTGTAGCCTATGTATCTGGTGGAATCGGGATAGAAATATTTCGGACCCTCCTGTATTGTATTGGCCGCCTTATGATACAGCGGGACTCCATAGCCGTATATGAAGCTGTGCAAATTGCCTCCGAAAGCAAGCAGGGAAGCGGAGATAAGGCCTGCAATCAGAAGCTTTTTCATGCTGTATCTTTTTAACAGGTGAAGCAGGTTGGCTGCCAGGGAAAAAGTAAGAAGGAAGGACAAGGCGAAAAGGGTCGCAATCATCAGATTATAGGCGTAGGACGCCTCGATTCCTGTAAGCCTGGTAATATAAGCACAGATGTAATGACCGAAATAGTAATAATTTATACCCTTTCCTGCAAACCATATGTCTGTAGGAGGCATGGTGTCCGCCCTCAGGATGGCGTTAACAAAGCCGAAGTCCATAAACTTCTCAAGTCCGTAAATATCAGGCTGTAGGCCTCTTACATAGGACCAGAAAAGGAGCAGCCCGAGGAACATAAGCTCTTCAAAGAGCATGATACCCTTGTTTTCCTTGAGGACAGCCGGAGCATCAGAGTCCTTGCACAATAAAAAAACAACAGGTATAAAAACCAGAAGGACAACAAAAGAGTATATCCTCGCTGAATCGAATATACC
>JAEXXN010000263.1 GCA_023405875.1 Bacillota bacterium
GGGTAGTGGGAGTCATTCTGTATTACCGGTTTATAGCAATTGATTTTGTACTTGGAGCCACGGTTCCGGTAATGCTGATGACAAGCCTTATATATTGTTTATCATGGAGGTTGACCGAAAAATGGAGATTATTCGAAAAGCAGCGGGCTTAATACCGGTGATAAAAGAATGCAGGCCGTTGGTTCATCATATAACCAATTATGTGACCATGAATGACAGTGCCAATATAATACTTGCAATCGGCGGTTCTCCTGTAATGGCAAATGCTCCTGAGGAGGTCGGGGAGGTGACGGCAACAGCAAAGGCGCTTGTGCTGAATATAGGTACACCGAACAGTGAAAATTTCCGGGCGATGCTTCTGGCGGCTGAAAGGGCAAAGGAAATGAAGCTTCCCATTGTCTTTGACCCCGTAGGAGCCGGCTGCACCTTCTTCAGAAGGGAAATATGCCGCAGGCTGCTTTCGGATATCAGGCCCGATATTATAAAGGGCAATTTTTCTGAGATAATGTATCTTGCAGATGCCGGCAGCAGCAGTTGCTGTATCGACTCCCTTTCAGCTCCGGAAGCCGGCAGGGATATTGTTGAAGCACTTGCAGCAGGGTTGGGCTGTATTGTCGCTGCAACCGGAGAAAGGGATGTCCTCTCGGATGGCCGCCGTACTTATACAATAAACAATGGGCATAAAATGCTTTCAAGGATAACCGGTACAGGGTGCATGACAGCTTCTCTGATCGGTGCCTTCTCCGGAGTGACGGAAGAGTATCTGACGGCGGCCTTTGGAGGCATAATGGCTATGGGGATAGCGGGACAGCTTGCCTTTGACAGCCTGCGGCCCGGAGAAGGCACCGGAATGTTCAGGGTAAGGCTTTTAGATCATATATATAATCTCACCGGAGAAATATTTCTTAAGGAAGGTGCTGCCAGTGAAGAATAAAGAAAATATAAACTATACATTATATCTGATAACCGACAGAAAAGCCTTGGGGGATAAAAGCCTTGAAGACAGTGTGGAGGCTGCCCTGAAGGGGGGAGTGACTCTGCTTCAAATGAGAGAGAAAAACATGAATACACGGGATTGCTGCAATACGGCATTAAGGCTCAGGGCCCTGGCAGCCAAATACCGGGTCTCTGTTATCATCAACGACAGGGTGGATGTTGCCCTGGCAGCCGAGGCGGACGGGGTCCATCTCGGACCGGAGGATATGCCTGTCGGAATTGCTAGAAAGCTTATGGGGCCTGATAAAATAATCGGTGCATCTGCCAACTGTGTTGAAGAAGCCCTTGAATTACAGGGACAGGGTGCAGATTATCTTGGCGTGGGAGCCCTATTTCCTACTGCGACAAAAAATAATACTGAGCATGTAAGCCTGGAGCTGCTGAAACAGATAACAAAGGCAGTACATATACCTGTGGTGGGAATTGGAGGGATAAATATAAACAATGCGGAGCTGGTAAAGGCATCGGGTGTGAACGGCATAGCAGCGGCTTCTGCCATTCTTTCGCAGGATAATGTATTTGAAACCGCCCGGAGCTTCAGGAGTATATGGGGTAAGTAAGCCCTTATGACAATGTAAATAATGGTTATTTAACAAAAATATATTTGGTATGATAATGATTATATACTTATACTATTGTCACCTACCGGTTACTGTTGTAAAATTAAAGCAAAGCAAATATTCGACTATCCAAACAGTAATACTATTATTGGGCTTTAACTCAAGAAATCGGAAATTTCCGGGTAAAATTCAAATAAAATCATAGCAATCAGGAGGGATTATATATGCTGGTAACAACAACTCCTACGGTAGAAGGGAAAAAAATCGTAGATTACAAGGGCATAGTTTTTGGTGAGGTCATATCAGGAGTTGACTTTATCAAGGACTTCGCAGCAGGACTTACCAATTTCTTCGGCGGAAGATCAGGCTCCTATGAGGGAGAGCTTATTGAGGCCAGGGAAAGGGCAATAGCGGAAATGTCCGATAGGGCGTTAAGCATCGGAGCTAATGCTATTGTTGGTGTGGACGTTGATTATGAGGTCCTTGGGCAGGCCAACAACATGCTTATGGTTACAGCCTCGGGGACTGCAGTGGTAGTTGAATAAGCTGTAAAATACGAAGGAGGTAATCTATATGAGCTTTAAAATGACCGACAGGGTGACCTGGGTAGGAAAAATTGACTGGGAGCTGAGGAGATTTCACGGGGATGAATACTCCACCCACCGGGGTTCCTCATACAATTCATATTTAATAAAGGACAAAAAGAATGTGCTTGTTGATACGGTGTGGGAGCCTTTTGCAAAGGAATTTGTGGATAACCTGAAAAAGGAAATAGATCTGAGTAAAATTGATTATATAATATGCAACCATAGTGAGGTTGACCACAGCGGTGCACTGCCGCTGCTCCTTTCGGAAATACCCGGTACTCCTATATACTGCACGGCAAACGGCGCAAAGATGCTTAAGGCACATTATCATGAGGATTGGAATTTTGTTCAGGTAAAAACCGGCGATACTCTTGATCTGGGGGATACAAAGCTTACCTTTGTGGAGGCAAGGATGCTACATTGGCCGGATACCATGTTTGTTTATATGAGCGGAGAAAATATATTGTTCAGCAATGACGGCTTCGGGCAGCATTATGCTTCTGAGCTTATGTACAACGACCTGGTGGACAAAGCTGAATTGTACCAGGAAGCAATAAAGTACTACGCCAATATATTGACGCCTTTCAGCATGTTTGTAACAAAGAAGATAGAGGAGATATTGAGCTTCAACCTGCCTGTAGCTATGATAGCGCCAAGCCACGGTATAATATGGAGGGACAATCCGGCGCAGATAATTGAAAAGTATATGGAATGGGCTAAGGACTATCAGGAAAACCAGATCACGATAGTATATGATACCATGTGGAATGCCACAAGAAAAATGGCCGAAGCTATAGCTGCGGGAATAAGGTCTGTGGATAAGGATGTGGCTGTAAAGCTGTTCAACGTATCCCATGCCGATAAAAATGACGTTATCACCGAAATGTTCAAATCAAAAGCAATTTTAACCGGCTCCTCTACAGTAAATAAAAGCATCATGTTTGCAATTTCAGGAATCCTTGACATGGTAAAAGGCCTGGGATTCAAGAACAAGAAAGCTGCCGCCTTCGGTTCTTACGGCTGGAGCGGAGAGTCTCTTGCAATACTGAATGAGAGGCTTAAGGAAGCCAAGCTTGAGGTTGTAAGCGACGGAATAAAGGAGTTGTGGAATCCTGATAAGGAAGCGCTTGACAGGTGCTTCAGCTTCGGAGCGGATTTTGCGGCAAAATTGAAATAAAAAGTTTGTAACTTAATGCCGGGAACAAGCTATTACTTGTTCCCGGCATAAAATGTTTATAACGAGGCTAAAGATGGCCCCCACTACTGTAAGAAAATTTTTCTACAACCGAAAAATTTTCGGCTGATGCTTTATAATATGGAACTTTTTAAGGCATACTGCGTCTATAGGTATGTTCATGAAATATTTTGGGTGTTTAAAATCAATTTTCGGTTTTAAGGAAATCACCATTCTAAGGAGAGGTAATAATAGTTATGTTTGACAAGAAAAAGGTTTTAAGATCAGTGTCAATAGGGATGTCTACAGTTGTGCTTGTAAGCGCAGGGCTGCTTTCGGGATGTACACCGGCACCTCAAAGCAATACAGATGGCAGTAAGGATACACCACCTGCAGTACAGGAAGACAATAAGGATAAAATAATGCCTGAGTTCATAGCGCTGGTGGGAGAAAATCCAAAGCCTGATGTATTGATTGAATTTATGGATAAGAACATAGAGGGTGTATCCGGCAAGGATGCGGCAAGGATGATTACAGAGCTTGAAAGAGCCCAACGGAACTATCTTGCCAAGCTGGAGGAAAAGTATTACAGCGGAACGACTATCCAGGAAAGCATGAGCAAGATATATAATGACGGCTTCGACCTGTCTAAGCTGGATGAAACTCAGGATGCAGAGCTGAAGAGCCTGCTGACTGAGACAAAGGCCATGGGCTATAAGGTAGAAACCGCAGAAGGAATGTTTTTCCCTATTATGGATTACGAGTTCCTGAAGAAATACAGCCCTTATGCCAGTGACGACATAAAGGACTATATCAACATCATGGCAGTAGAAAGCAACAAGGTACCGGCAAAGGATGCAGCCCTTGTGATCGGCTGGGATGAGGTAGTAGAGAGGGCGCTGGCACAAGAGGCCTTTATTGAAAAATACGGCAGCTCCGACAAGGTGGAAGCAATAAAGGAACTGAGCAATAGATACCTCACATTTATTCTGTATGGGCTGAACAATACCCCCCTTTTCAGCTATGAGGACAAAACAATGAATAAGGAAGCAAGAGAGGCTTATAAGAAGGCTATCGAGGACAATAAAGACAGTGAGCTGATCAAGACACTGTCAAGCTATATGGAGCTTTTGGAAAAGTCCGGCTATAAATTCACTGAGGAAGCAGATAAATTCAGAAAAGCCGCAGTCGAAAAATAGTTGATGCGACCCTAAAAACATAATATATAAATCACATAAAAGTGGAGTTAAAACTTCACTTTTTTGTTATATAAGTGAAAAATATGTCGTTTTATATAAGCGAAATTGACAATCATTTTTAGCGCATATAGTATATTCACATAACATGTATTTTAGGGGGGACACAATATGAAATCCTTTGGCATTATTAGTAAACTAGATAAGAGTGGCGGCTTAAAGCTACCCAAAATGTTGATGGGCTTATGTGAGGTAGGATCAGGGGATACTCTGGAAATGTACCTGGAGAATGACAGCCTGGTGATGAAGAAGTACCCGTCCTCATGCATTTTCTGCGGATCAGAAGATAGTTTGAAGCAATTCAGAAAAAAGAGTTTTTGCTGCAACTGTGCAGATGAATTGAAGAATTATAAATTATAAAAGAGTATAGGAAGAAGGCGGCAAAATGCTGCCTTTTTTATTTGGCTGTAACAATTGCCCTTGCTGATGAATATTATGATAGTGTTCATTGTGCTTAACGAGGGGTGATTGTTTGGAAACATTGAGGCTAGGCTCAAGAGGACCTAATGTAAATCTTATACAAAGCCTTTTGGCCAGGATAGGCTATAAGCCCGGTGCTATCGATGGAATTTTCGGACAGCAGACAAGGGAAGCTGTAAGAGAGTTTCAACTGGATAACGGCCTTGAACCTGACGGCATAGTAGGGCCTCTTGTCTGGAAC
>JAEXXN010000269.1 GCA_023405875.1 Bacillota bacterium
ACTGATAGGCTTCTTTAATGCTGTCATATATATAGTAGATATCCCTTCCCATCACGGCCTTGTTGCAGGCATCCATCACCATGGGGGTGCTTACTGTAGAAATGGTTTTTACCAGAGAACCGGTTTCTTCACTTATCATATCACCGAAATTTACAAGGGAACCCATGTCCACCATCAGCAGTACGCCCCTGCCCATGTCCAGCTTGATTACCGTATTCCTGGCAGCGGCATATATTGTATCGGGACTCATGGCCAGAGGCATATCAAGAGCCACGGCGTGTTCGGCGCCGACCAGTGAATTGCATACCTCAACCATGCTGCTGGCAGTAGAATTGCCGTGCATTATTACAAGGATACCTACCGTGTCCTTTTCTTCCGCAGTGGCTTCCAGGGGGTTGGAGGCCAGGAACATGGTCAGGTAGCCTATTTCATCAAGGGGGGTATGGATCCCCAGCCTTTCATCCATAAGCTTTGCCGCCTCCATTGCAGCCAGGAACTCATCAGGGTATTCCACACGTATGGAATTGAGCTTGGGATGATATATGCTTATACCTTTTCTTGCCCTTTCGATAAAGCTGTTTATATGCAAAAGCAGCCCGAAACGGATCCTTTCGTCATATTCGCGCCTGAGCCTTTCCTGTGCTGTTCCGGTTATTTCCGTAACCAGCTCCATAACCTCCTCAGGCACGATCTTGGAAATCTCATTCCTTCTAAGCTTTTCGGGAAGCTCCCCGATATATTTTTTGAAATGGCTTTGTATATCCATATTTACAGTGTGGTTGATCTCTTCCTCTCTCATTCCCGATTCTTTAAGCAGTTGAAGCTTTTTTTCAATGATATCATAAAAATCCTCACCCTCCTGAAGCTGGATATCAGGGCTCTGTGCCTGTTCCTCCTTACTGCTGTAACGCAGTATATCCCCTTTGCTCTTAAGGAGGTAATCCACCTCATTCCTGCTGTTCTGGAGGTTCAGCATACCTTTTTTGACATGCTGCGGCAGGTCTGACTGTGAAACCAGGATATATTCCTCGTTTTTTGCCTTATAGTTGACGAAAGCCCGGGCGCAAGCCAACTGTATGTCACTTTTCAACTGGCCTATATTGTTTGGGCAATCATAGAGAAGAAAGGAGGTGACAGAGTTTTTATCTATATAGATGCTTTTTCCGATCCTCTTTGACTCCTGGCGCAAAAAGTTCTCTACCAGGTAGAAACGCTCATTGAGCCCCCTGTCCTTAAGGGAGGGCAGCCTTATGATCATTGGGATCCTCCTGGCGAAGGTATTTAAAAGGAAGGATTGGGGCTCTTCGGTAGTGGCTGCTATGATATGTACCGCTGCATATACTTTCCTTTCTGTTTCACCGAGAGGCTCGAAGCAGCCCTTGTCAATGAAGGTAAAAAGCATTTCCTGACCCTGGGGGGACAGCCGGTGCACTTCATCCAGAAGGAATATTCCTCCGTCGGCCTTTTTAAGAAGCCCCTCCCGGTCACGGTCAGCTCCCGTGTAAGCACCCTTTTTGACTCCGAAGATCTGGGATATGAGGAGCTGGGGATTATCTGCATAATCTGCACAGTTGAAGCGTATAAAGGGTGCATTGGGGGCAATTACCCCTGATTCCGCCGCGAACTGGTACATAAGCTCGGCAAACATTGATTTCCCGACGCCGGTCCCGCCCAGAATCAAGGTGTGAAGTCCGTTGGGAGGATACAATATAGCAGCCTTTGCCTGCTGTACAGGCACCTGCAGGCTTTGGTGCATGCCTGCAAGCTTGTCAAGGCTGTTTTCTACAGTCCGGACATTCTGAACAGTGCTCTGTCCGCACTTTACAGAGCAATAAAGAACAGGCCTTCCAGCGATTTTCTCAACCTTTTTTTCAAGGAAAAGGCGGTTAAGATACCGGCTGATATTTGTCCTGTCTATGCCCAGCCTGCTGCTTATTTCAAAAGCGGAAACACCTCTGCCCGTTTTATTCTCAAGCTTATGCAGAGCCTGAAGCACTTCCTCGATTTTCCTCACACCGATCCCCTCCAAGCAATATGGACTACAGATAAATAATGTTTTACAGAAATGAAGCCTTTTCTTAAATTTACCATATTTTAGCTGTAATCGGCAAATCAAAAGTTCCCTGGACTGTCAGCCTATACCGGAGCTGCTGCTTTGCTTTATCTCCGCCGTGGCTTGAGTCTCAGGGAACCATGCTTTTCTGCAATTCCATGTCCGTCCCGAATGCCTTTTTCTTTTTTCTAAGAGCTTAAATCAGCCTTCATACCGAACTTATTCCGCTTTATTTCCGATATGGTCTGATCCTCCAGAACCTGTGCCTTGACGGCCACTTCCGTTCTTTCCAGGATGCCCTTTTCGATAAGAAGCTCAATTATACTTGTTATTGCAAGTGTGTTTTTGTAGTCAATTTCCTTAAGGTCTGCAATCTGACTTATCATATCCAGCTTTGTCATATAGTACACCCCCTGTATAATTTTATTTAGCTTGGTCCAACTTTATTACAAGTGTTGCCGTTTATAAGCATATTATTCCGGAATTACTATTGCAAAAGTACATAATTAGTAGTAAAATGATTAAAAATAATAACATATACAAAATGCAGTGAAGGGAAAGATGGTAAGCAGGTCTTTTTAGAGAGCCGGCGGCAGGTGAAAGCAGGCAGGCAGCTTATAGTTTTCCGTCCCGGAGCAGTCTGCGAGGAGCAGTACCGGCAAAGCCGTTATTAATTATGAGAGAGTGGTAAACCATGTTTACTGCTAATTAGGGTGGCAACGCGAAGCCTTTCGTCCCTTACAAGGACGGAAGGCTTTATTTTTTTATTGAGGTTACAATATACTTCATAGAAGAAATTTATTAATATTATTTTTCAAGGAGGTAAGCTTATGCTTGATATCAAAACAATCAGATCCACTCCTGAAGAGGTAAAAAGAAAGCTGGCAAGAAGGGGCGGAGAATTCCGTATCGATGATGTTCTTAAGCTTGATGAGGAGAGAAGAAACATTATTTTTGAGGTTGAAGAACTGAAAAGCAAAAAGAACAAGGTTTCCGAAGAGGTGGCAAAGCTTAAAAAGGCAAAGCAGGATGCAGAGGCCATGGTCCTGGAGATGAGGGAGGTATCCGAGAGGATAAAGGAAATGGATGAGAGAGTGAGAGTGCTGGATGAAGAGATAACAGGCATTCTGCTGACTATACCCAACACTCCCTACGACGGTATACCCGATGGCCTTACAAGTGAGGATAACATAGAGATAAAGAAATCCGGCGAACCTACAAAATTTGAATATGAGCCCAAGGCCCATTGGGATATCGGTGTTGACCTCAATATACTGGATTTTGAGACAGCAGGCAAGGTTACCGGGGCGAGATTCACTTTCTATAAAGGTATGGGAGCAAGGCTGGAAAGGGCTTTGATCAATTTTATGCTGGATACCCATATAGATCACGGGTATACAGAAGTATTCCCGCCCTTTATGGTTCACAGGCGCAGCATGATGGGTACCGGACAGCTTCCGAAATTTGAAGAGGATGCCTTTAAGGTGCAGAACACTGAATATTTCCTTGTTCCCACTGCCGAAGTACCGGTTACAAATATGTACCGGGAACAGATATTGAGCGGAAGCCAGCTTCCCATAAAGCATACTGCCTATACGGCATGCTTCAGGGCTGAAGCGGGTTCTGCCGGAAGGGATACAAGGGGACTTATAAGGCAGCACCAGTTCAACAAGGTTGAAATGGTCAAATTTGCAGACCCCGAAAAATCCTATGAAGAGCTGGAGACTCTGACAGAGGATGCGGAAAGGATACTGGAGCTCCTGAAGCTTCCGTACAGGGTGGTATGCCTGTGCGCGGGAGACCTGGGCTTCTCTTCGGCAAAAACCTATGATATTGAGGTGTGGATGCCAAGCTACGATAAATATGTAGAAATATCCTCATGCAGTAACTTTGAAGACTTCCAGGCAAGAAGAGCAGACATAAAATTCAGGCCGGATCCCAAAGATAAGCCAAGGTTCATCCATACCTTAAACGGTTCGGGCCTTGCCATAGGAAGGACGGTAGCGGCGATCCTGGAGAACTTCCAGCAGGGAGACGGAAGCGTTATAATTCCTGAGGTGCTGCGGCCTTACATGGGCGGAGCAGAAAGAATAAAGAAATAAAAAAGAAAATAAAATCAAGGAAATATTTATGGAAATCTGAAGCATATATGTAAAATGTTTCAGCGAAATATGTATCAAAGGAGGAAGTATGGTAGAAGCTGTGCTTCTTCCTTGACATACATGAATTTTGAAAAGCATATTGCACAGCAGCTTAAAGCTTTCTGCCGTATAATCATATTTATAAAGCGAATACTACTGATAATTATTTACTGGACAGCACAATATTTGTTTATTGACACTATAAAATAATATTGTTATAATGTATATTGTTCACTCTAGGAGAGATGTTCGAGCGGTTTATGGAGCTGGTCTTGAAAACCAGAGGCGTGTTAAAGCGTCCGAGGGTTCGAATCCCTCTCTCTCCTCCATATAATTTCATAAAATTTTTATGAAGTAGTCCAAGGAGAAGTACTCAAGTTTGGTCGAAGAGGCGCCCCTGCTAAGGGCGTAGGTCGGGAAACTGGCGCGAGGGTTCGAATCCCTCCTTCTCCGCCATTTGTAATTAACAATCGATGTTTATAAAAGAACATCGGTTTTTTATTTTATCGAGGCTTAAGGAGGGGATGAGAACCCTCAAAGAAAGGCCGATAAGCAAGTAAGGACCGATAGCTATCATAACGTACATAGTAGCAAAATGCACAAATCAAATGCGGCTGCCGGCCTTCCGGCTTCGAATCCCTCCTTCTCCGCCATTTACGAAAGCGTAACCAATGTTTATCAAAAGACATTGGTTTTTTTATTTACAGCTAAATACGCTATAGTATAAAGCCTTTCATGTTTATCATATTTTAAAACTACATTGCTACTGCGGCTTCATACTTTCTCCCACATTGTCATCTCGCTTTGGCCGAAAATCTTTTGGTACAAATCTTCTCCGAAGGCTGTCTGCAAAGGCTCGCCCGGGATGACCTTAAAGGTGCGCTCGCCGCTCTCCAGTCGCTGCGCCCGTAAATGCTGCGTCTCCTTGTCGTCAAGAAATGCTGCGGCATAGGTATACAGATGCGTCACGGAAAAGACCTCTACGCCGCTTTCTATAAGTGCCTGTGTGATTTGGCGGCAGATTTCGGAGCCTTCACGTTCGTTCGTAGCGGCAAAGGACTCATTGAACAGCATAAGTGCGCCGCTTTCTAAATGGTTGGTTAGCTCGCTCATGCGGGCAAGCTCCTCGTCCAGCTTACCGCTTTTCATAGCTATATCTTCCTCCTTCTTGAAGTGGGAAAACACACCGCGGCGGATAGGCGCGGAAAAGCTGTCCGCTCCCACAAACATACCGCTTTGCGCCATGAGCTGCGCCTGTCCCAGGCTACGCAGAAATGTAGATTTGCCTCCCTGATTGGCGCCGGTGATAACATACAGCCGTTTGCGGACGGCATCCAGCTCGTTACCGACAACAGCGGCATTTTTCGTCAGTACGAGGCTTACGTCGTATAGCTCTCGCCAGGAGCGGTCTTTGCCGTCCGTTGGAAGGAGTGTCGGGATGCAGATTGGCATACCCAATGCCCGCAAGCTGTCGGCTAGATTGAGGCATCCGACATAGAACGCCAATTCATTTTGCAACATAGCAAAGAAGCCTTCCAGATGCTCGGCGGCCTGAGCCAGTGCATTCGTTGCTTCGTTGATAGCGCGATCGCGGCGTTTTCCAAGGTCTGTCGCTCCGGCGTCGTCGCGGGGCGGGATAGTAAAAGATGGAGCAAAATGCCAGCGCCACCAAAAGCCCTTGCGGGTTTTCCGGCGAAGTACATAGCGTATACCCTGCAAAGAGTTACCCATTGTGGCACTGATCAGCATTCCGTCCCTGTCCTTCAGATCGTCTAAATGAGCGCGTACCTCAGCAAAATAATCATCGTCCAGCTCCCGTTGGAGCATGGTAAGCAGCTTCCGAAACCCCTCCGATTGGAAACCGGACAGCTTACTATCTGCGACTTTGCGCAGTTCCATAAGCATTCCGGTATATAACTTCAAAAGCTCGACAGCGCTTGAGAAGGTGCTGGACAGATAGAAGGAAGATAGCCAGTGCCATGAGCTTCTTCTTTTCTTTTCCACTTCTACGGTGATCTCATAAAGCTGCCGCACAGCATCGGGGTTTCGGAAAGCGTCACGAAGGTTTTCCTGTCTGTAACGGATTTCTTCTATTGATTGCAATGTGCAAAAGAGCGCGGTGCCGCACACGGTACTTATAATCTCATCCCCCTGTGCCATGCTTGATAAAATGCGTTTTAGCCCAAGATCGGCAGTCAGGGTATCCTTAGCAAAGCAGGGATCGGCCTTTAAGTTAAAATCTCTGTCCCGAAACATCAGGTTTGCTTTCATTTTCTCAACCTCCCACAAAGCTGTTCATAGGTAAGCCCGTGCTTGCCGGCGATGTGGATGGCGTAGGCAAGACCGTCCGGTGGTTTCCGAAGAATTTTAAAAGTCCGCTTCGTGGGGTTATCCTCCCTGATCATACTCATCATGCTGACTGTTTCCAGCCCATGCGAGGCTAACTCATCGAGGAAGGTCACCAACACCGTAGGCACACCCAGCGCAGCAAAAATGTCCATCATATGCCCCCCAAGCGACAAGGCATCCGATAGAGTGGTAGAAGCAAATATCTCATTGACGATGATGATGCTCCGGTTTGTAGCCTTATCGAGAAGCTCACGGAGCCGCACAAGGTCGTCCTGTAATTTGCCGTTCAGCGTAGACAAATCTTCCTCGCGCCCAAAATGGGTGAGAATGTTATCGAATAAATATAATGCGGCCTCACGGCCCGGCACGCACAGTCCCAGCGAGGCAAGATAGTGTGCCTGGCCGAAGGCGCGGGCGAAGGTGGTTTTGCCTCCCTGATTTGGGCCGGTGACGACGATAATGCGCTCCGGCGTCTTTATCACGAAATCATTGGCTACGATATTGCCATACTCCATACGCGCCAGCGCGAGGTCGAAGCTATCAAGGCCGTAAAGGTATTCGGCTGTGTTGCACAGCTTCGGATAACAGAAGAGCAGGTCCGTTTGCCGAAGCGGTTTGATAAAATCCAGCCATGACAGATAAAACTGTATCTCGCGGGAAAAACGTAAAATCGTTTCATCGTCGAAGTATAGATGCTTGGAACAAAAGCCGTTGAGATCCGCGAAAATATCCTTATAGGGTTCTGCGAGCATATTCAGTACGGCAGCCTCCACGTGAGCGGCATAAGGTTCCTCTGGAAGCTTGTGCCGATAGTCCTTTGCATCGCTCTGTCGGAATTTCTCGAAGGTTCTGAGTATTTCCTTAGAGTGGTCGACCTGCCCCTCGTACTTTCGGACGTGGATGGTGCCGTTTTTAATGAGCATACAATATTCCACCGTGGAAAACTCGTCACGAAGTTGCTTCACATGGGCGTAAAGCCTTGTATAGCTTTTCGATGCGCAGTATGTGGAGAGATATTCCGCGAAGCCGCGAAGCCCTGTCGAACGGAGCGTCAACGTGGAGAGCATTTCCGAGAGTGAGAAAACCGCTTGGCAATACCTTTCCGCGTAATCCAGCATTTGCCCCCGTGTGAGGTAGTTGTTGTACCAGCCATCCTGGGAGGTCAGAGAAGAACGAATCGTATTCATGTATTGTCCAAGGTCATAAACCGTCTCGGAAAAGCCGGAGAATAGGGTGCGGAGTACGTCATCCTCCAACTCTCGCATTATGTCCTGCCGATAGACAATGACCTCCGGATCATGCAGCGAAGTGTGGAAGAGACCCTCCAACTCAAACGCTTTTTTCTCTCTCAGGATAGGATCAAATATTTGGTCAAGATTCAAGTCCTTGAGGCAGGCCGGCGCGTCGGTTTGTCGCGGCTTCTCATGTTGTTCCCGTTTAGGGAAAAGGATACTATAAAACATATAAACTCCCTTCTTCAGAGACAAAAAGTTGATGCCTCTGCGTTTTGTACAGAAGTCATCAGCTTTTCGCGGTTTCGGCTTTCGCCGCGGGAGCACTTCTTTCCCGGTTACTTCAATATTTGGAGGCGTGCTCGGCAAGACGCCGAAGTGACGCTGACATATCCTCGTTGTAGGTCCGTATGTGGGCGGCGCTTTCAGGCGTTTGGTGATAAAATTCCAAATGGTGTTTATGACGCAATTCCCACCGCATTGCACACCGCTTGGGCGCAGCCGCCCGGTATGGTGAAAACACCAATTCCCATAACACTCCCCAGTGGCAAAGCCGAGCAAGACAAAGACGGAAGCTTCCTTGATGGAGGCTGTGCTTTCGGTTATTTTCTTACATTGTAAAAGATATCTTTTCCCTTGAAAACGGCGCTGTCCCCAAGCATTTCCTCAATTCTTATTAACTGATTATATTTTGCGATTCTCTCGGTACGGCAAGGGGCACCGCTCTTGATTTGTCCGGCATTGAGCGCCACTGCGACGTCCGCCATGGTGGTGTCTTCCGTTTCGCCGGAACGATGGGAAATAACAGTGGTATAATTCGCCTTATGCGCCATTTGGATCGTGTCAAGTGTCTCGGACAGGGTGCCGATTTGATTGAGCTTGATCAGGATTGAATTGGCGATATTTTTTTGGATACCTTCTTTTAATATCTCTGGATTGGTCACAAAAATATCGTCACCCACCAGTTGGATTCTGCCTCCCAGCTTCTTGGTCAAGGCTGCCCATCCGTCCCAGTCGTCCTCGGCCAGCCCATCCTCAAGAGAAATGATCGGGTATCTGCTGATCCAGTCGGAATAAAGCTCCACCATTTCTTCGGAATTGCGGCTTATTTTTTCGCCTTCAAAAACATATTTTCCATCGATATAGAATTCAGAAGCGGCAGGGTCTAAGGCGATTGATACGTCTTTACCAGGCTGGTATCCTGTTTTTGAAATCGCCTCGACGATCAGCTTGAGCGCGTCCTCGTTGGTCGCAAGATTCGGCGCAAAACCGCCTTCGTCGCCCACAGCCGTACTGAGCCCCTTGCCTTTAATCACTGTTTTCAATGTCTGATAGACCTCGGAACACATCCTCAGAGCGGTCGTAAAGCTGTCTGCACCGATAGGCATGATCATGAATTCCTGAACATCAACGGTGTTGTCGGCATGCTTTCCGCCGTTGAGTATGTTCATCATTGGCAAGGGAAGCTCACACGCATTTGTACCGCCAATGTATTTGAAAAGAGGGATGTTTAGTGAATTGGATGCCGCTCTTGCTGCCGCCAGGGATACGCCTAAGATTGCATTCGCGCCGAGCCGTGATTTGTTTTTTGTTCCGTCCAGCGAAATGAGCATCTGGTCTATTTTCCTCTGTTCAAGCACATCAGCCCCGATTATTTCGGGAGCTATTATTTTGGTCACGTTATTTATGACAGTTTGAACACCTTTGCCGTGGAAGCGTTTTTTATCATTATCCCGAAGTTCCACAGCCTCTTTCATACCGGTTGAAGCACCGGAAGGGATTGACGCCCTTCCCGTCACTCCATTGTCCAGTTCGATATCCACCTCGATTGTCGGATTGCCTCTGGAGTCCAGAATTTCTCTTGCCTTTACCAAATTGATCTTTGACATAATTTCCATCTCCTTTAATTGATACTTTCAAAATAAAAAGCCGATGCTTCTGCTCATAGCAGAAGTCATCAGCTTTGTAAGCGGTTCCGGCATAGCCGTGGGAGAACTTCTTTCCCTAATATATTATTATAGCACGTAGATATTATTTTCTCAATACAAATACGAATAACAGCATACCGATGTCAGCTTTTTAAAGAAGCGTACCATACCCCCCATTTTTTTGATACGATTTTCTTGTGTAAGGCTTTCCTCTTATTTTAACTCTTGTTCTAACTCACCGCCTGTCCTCATAAAGATATAGAAGCATTATATATGGAGAGGGGAACACAAATGATTGCAGAAAGAGAGAAAATACATTATTTTATTCAGGGGCTTAATCACGCTGAGGTAGAACACTCAAGAAGAAGGCATGGTTCAAATCAAATAACCAAGAAAAAACGGAAAGGCTTCTGGTCTCAATATCTTTCCAGCTTTGGTGATCCAATCGTTAAAATACTTCTTATCGCTTTGGGCATAAATGTAATTTTTTTATTTAAGCATACCAGTTGGTTTGAATCCGCAGGCATTGCTTTAGCGGTTTTTATCGCTACCTTCGTATCAACTCTGTCGGAATATGGTAGCGAGTCTGCCTTTGAAAAGCTTCAAGAGGAAGCGGAGGAAATTAAGTGCCGTGTGAAAAGGAACAACAAGCTCTATTTGTTACCGGCAGCAGATTTGGTAGTAGGTGACGTTGTGCTTTTACAATCGGGAGAAAAAATACCGGCAGACGGGCATATTATTTTGGGAGAGCTTTCAGTGGATCAATCCGCCCTAAACGGCGAATCAAAGGAAGCCCGTAAATACTGCGATAATTCTGCATCCTTAAAGGCAAATGATCTGGCGTCACACAGCGGACTATACAGAGGAAGCGTCATATACGATGGTGATGGCGCTATGGTCATTGATCGCGTGGGAGATAAAACCTTTTATGGGAAATTAGCTGCAGAAATCCAGCAGGACACCATCGAAAGCCCGTTAAAAGTCCGGCTCCAAAAGCTTGCCAATACAATCAGCCGCCTTGGGTATGCTGCGGCTGTCATTGTAGCTCTTGCCAACCTGTTCAACAATTTTGTGATCGACAGCAGATTTGATATATCCGTTATTCAAGCTCGACTTTCAGATTTTCCTTTTATCTTTGAAACTGTCTTGAATTCATTGATCCTCGCTATGTCAGTGCTTGTTATGTCTGTACCGGAGGGGCTGCCCATGATGATTACCGTTGTACTTTCAGCAAACATGAAGAAAATGCTGAAAGACAATGTTCTTGTCAGGAAGCTGGTCGGTATTGAAACGTCAGGCAGTTTGAATGTTTTGTTCACCGACAAAACAGGTACGATAACAAAAGGCAAGCTACTGGTGACAACTTTTTTAAGCGGAGACAATGTATCTTATGATACAGAGGCAGAACTAAAAAACGCACCGCTTCTGTGGCAGCGCTTGATGCTAAACTGTATCTGCAATACTGATTCCCAAATAAGCGGTGAAGGAAACCGGCAAAAGGTCATTGGGGGCAACGGTACAGACCGTGCATTGCTGGAGTATGCTTTATCTAATACCAGTGAACTGCGAGATGCTACATTGTTATCCCATGAGCCTTTTAGTTCAAAAAATAAATATTCAATGTCACAGGTGTTATATCAGGGCAAAAATACTTATCTCATAAAAGGAGCACCCGAAGTTATTATTTCCAAGTGCAAATATTATTTGGATGGAAGCGGTATGAAAAAACCTCTTAGCGCAAGTGCCTTGCAATGGAAATTACGAATTATGGGCAACAAGGCGATCCGTATGCTGGCCTTAGCGGAAAGTGATTTGCCTATTCATATCGACAGTCCCAAAGAACTTACACTTGTGGGGATCATGGGGATTAAGGATGAAATCCGAAAAGAAGCCCCTTCAGCCATAAAGCAAATAACATCTGCCGGAATCCAAACTGTTATGATAACGGGTGACAATAAAGAAACAGCGGTAGCCATTGCAAAGGACATTGGGTTGCTTGATAAGGAATTCAATGAAAATGCCGTGTACACCAGTGAAGAACTTTCTTCCATGAATGACGACGAGATAAAAAAGAATCTAAAAATGATGCGTGTGGTAGCCAGGGCTATGCCGACAGACAAAAGCAGACTTGTAAAAATAGCACAGGAAATGGGGCTTGTTGCAGGTATGACGGGCGATGGCATCAATGATGCTCCTGCCCTTAAAAACGCCGATGTAGGTTTTGCCATGGGAGCTGGAACCGAGGTTGCGAAGGAGGCCGGCGATATTGTGATAATAGACAATGATATCTCGTCTATCGCCAAGGCAATATTGTATGGCCGTACAATATTTAAAAGCATAAGGAAGTTTATAATTTTTCAGCTCACCATGAATCTTTGCGCAGTAGCCCTTTCGGTTATTTGCCCGTTCTTAGAAATTGATCTGCCTCTGACTGTCATGCAGATGCTTTGGCTTAACATGATTATTGATACACTTGCAGGACTTGCTTTTTCAGGGGAAGCGCCTTTGAAAGAATATATGGAAGAACCACCCAAGGAGAGAGATGAAGAAATAATTACTCCTTACATGTATGGTCAAATTTTGTTTACCGGAGTTTATACGACGATCTTGTGTTTGCTGTTTTTGAAACTCCCCTTCACCCAAAACATATTCCGGTTTAATGATGGCAGCAATTACTTTATGACAGCCTTTTTTACACTTTTTATATTTGCGGGGGTCTTTAACAGCCTTAATGCACGGACATATAGAATTAATCTCCTTTCCGGTATACATGCCAATCCGGTGTTTGTTACTGCTATGTTGCTGGTGTGTGGTGTTCAAATGCTTTTGATATTATTCGGAGGTGAAGTTTTCAGAACAACTATGATCAACCTTACACATCTCCAAATCATTATTATAATTGCTGCGTCTGTAATCCCGGCAGATATTATGCGGAAGCTTTGGTACAGAGGCACAGGGAAAAGAAGGTATATATAAAGTTGTCAGATACCATGCTTTGGTTTCGCCGGTCCATTTATTGAACCATCAGCCTGAACGGTAAATAGAACGCCTAACGGATCACTCAAATAAAACGCCCAATATACCGCTTCTGAGAATGATAAAGAAACCAAGTCCCATATAAACAACAGGAACCATAACATGCTTATACTTTTGTAATTTAGTTTTAATAAAAGGGTAATTCGCTAGTTGATATCCAGCAAAACACCATATCCCAATCATTACTATGAATATTGCTATTGTAACGACAAATTCCCATAAGGAATAACCACTAAAGATTGGAATGTATATCCCAATATTATCGGCTCCGTTTGCTATAGTTATCAATGTGACACTTAGTATTTCCGGCTTAATTACTTTTTCCAAAAAGGCTTTTATCTTAATTGTCGTATGATTAGTTTTACCCTTATCATCTGCAGGCTTGTTTTCTGTTTCTTCAACCGTTTCAATATCAATGCTTGAGTGAGTTAAAACGATTGTATGCTCTTCGGTCTGGAGAGGCACGGCTGTTTTTTCTCTTTTGTAATTAATCCACGCCTTAATGCCTAAAATAACCGGTAATAAACCAAGTGCTCCAATATATTTATCTGGCAGGAAATTTACCCCTACAGCGCCAATAATACTGAGTGTTACCAATATACCAATACCTAAATACTGACCAATGATAATATCTTGATTTTTCATTTTTTTATTTACCTGGGTGTAAAAAACCATCAAGACAAAGATATCATCGATATTTGTACTTACAAATGAAATAATAGATGTAATGATTATGCTTAACATTAAAATTACCTCCTCAACATAAAAAGCCTATGCACACTAAAAAGTGTGTATAGGCTTACTAATCCAGTTCTAACTATTTTATGCAAACAGTTGACTTTAATACCATAAAGTATGAACTGCCCCCGCCCTATACGGTTCGCTTTAGAATACTGTATTTTAAGCTATGTGTCAAGATTTATTTTATTATAATTTACTATAACCGAAATTCACTAATAGGACTGAATTTCCTCTCATGTCCCAATTAGCCTGCGACAATAGCCGGGTTATCAGCGCATCCTCACCGGCAGCGACCAGGACGGCGTTCTGTCGGATGTTCGCCTTGATGATTTCGATCAGCTTGTCTTCGGTTGTATATTTCAAGATTTTGAAATATACTAAATACAATAATTTCAATGAGGAGATAATACTTATGGAATATTTGACTGTAAAAGAAGCAGGAGAAAAGTGGTCCATTACCGGTCGGATGGTAACACATTATTGTGTGGCCGGGAGAATAAAAGGCGCGATTAAAAAAGGTAACCTTTGGCTTGTTCCGGCAGATGCGGAAAAGCCTGTTGATGGACGTTATAAAAACAATAAGGCAAAGGATGGCGACGGCATATGAGCACTATCCTACTGATTGAAGATAACGAGAGCTTGCAGAAATATATTGGGGAATACCTGAACGCATACGGTTTTGAAGTACATGCACTAAACAATTACGATATGCTTTATGAAACAATAAGCGCAGTATCACCGAGGCTCATTCTCCTGGATGTTACATTGCCTAAGTTTGATGGATTCTACTACCTAAAAATGATCAGGAAACAATACTCAATTCCCGTCATAATCATTTCCGCCCGAAGTGAAGAGAGCGACCAGATACGCGGCATTGAAAACGGCGCGGACGATTATATCACGAAACCCTTTTCCATCGGCGTATTGCTTGCGAAAATAAACGCTATGCTGCGCAGGGAGGCAGAGCAGCAAAAGAGTGTTATATCCATCCACGGGATATATTTGAATGAAGATACTATGAGTGTATCGTATAAAGGCACAGGAACGGAGCTTTCAAAAAATGAATACCGGGTACTCCGGTTACTCATGAAAAACGCCGGGCAAATCGTCAGCCGTGAACTGCTTCTGGAAGAGCTTTGGGACGATGTGAGCTTTGTTGACGACAATACCTTGACCGTAAATATTACCCGGGT
>JAEXXN010000331.1 GCA_023405875.1 Bacillota bacterium
AAATATGATATATGCTGCGAATGATATAGTAAGGTAAAAATTATTATAGGCTGTAGCTGAAGAAATCCTGCAAGTGTACAAGCTTATTGAAGGAGGGGATCATGTAAACATGAGGCGTAAAACAAAAAAACTGACAGCGGCAAAAGAAAAAGTGATCGCTGACTTGATGAAAAAGTACCAGTTATGCTACGATGACGCAAGGCTGCTTTTTACCAAAGCTTTGTATATAACCCGAAAATATGAAGCAAGCTTATATGAGGTGTCAGGTATTATAATGGGGGCTTGGGAAGGCAGTATATACACGGCGGAAAAGAGCTGCGACAGTGAGCCCCTATATACCTTTGATGAATTTATGCGTCTTTTTATGGAAGAAATAAATAAACCTGTGATGAAGGACGTAGAATCGAGGTGGCAAGATTGACTGAAAGCTGTAACAAAGCGGCAGCTGACCTGTTAGGTTATACGACCCTTAAGCTTAAAGTTTTACAGGTAGCGGCCCAAGAGCTGCTGGATACCTGGAAAGAGAACGAGGATGCCGGTGAATATGCCCCGCTTGAGCAGGCTATGGACCGCTTGGAGGAAGCAATGAAAAAGACAGCAGGTGGAAAAAAGAAGAAGGATATCCATACAAGTCCCAAAAAATAAGATTTGATTTTATGAATTAAAAACCCCGTTACAGCAAAATTGCAGTAAACGGGGTTTTTTTGTTTGATTTTCTAAAAAATAAAAAAGGCTTCCATTGAAGCATTTTAACAATCAATGAAGCCTTTTACTTTCAATGGTCGGGGTGACAGGATTTGAACCTGCGACCTCCTAGTCCCGAACCAGGCGCGCTACCAAGCTGCGCTACACCCCGAAGCTACATTACTTATAATATAACGAAATGCATTTATTGTCAATAGAATTTGGTTCCAAAAAACTATCTTTAAAAGGTAAAATAGGCTTGCTTATAGAATATACTTATTAAAGTGCAAATTAAATATGATTATGGAGGTACTCTATATGAAGCTTACATTTTGCGGCGCCGCAGGTACTGTGACCGGCTCCTGCCACCTTCTGGAAACTGAGCACAGCAAAATACTTCTGGACTGTGGAATGTTCCAGGGAGGCAGTGAAGCCGATGAAATGAATTTTGAACAATTTAATTTCATTCCTTCTGAAATCGATATTCTGATACTATCTCATGCACATATTGATCACAGTGGAAGAATACCTCAGCTTGTAAGCCGGGGCTTCAAGGGAAAAATAATAGCTTCTGCTCCGACCCATGAGCTATGCAAAATAATGCTTCCGGACAGTGCTTTTATCCAGGAATCTGAAGCAGAATGGCAGAGCAGGAAAAGGCAGCGTGCGGGAAAATCAGCCGTTGAACCGATGTATACAGTCAAGGATGCTGAGGCGGCATTGGAATTGTTCCAATCTGTCGACTACAACAGGCTGCTCAATATTGACACCAATATTTCCATACGGTTCAAGGATGCCGGGCATATACTGGGATCATCAATAATTGAAATGTGGGTAAGAGAAAAGGGTGAGGAATTCAAGCTTGTTTATTCAGGAGATCTTGGAAACAGAAATGTCCCTATTATGAATGACCCTACCGTAATTGACGATGCCGACTATGTTATAATGGAGTCTACTTACGGAGACAGGCTGCATAAAGGGCTTGAAGACAAGAATATTGCCTTGCACGATATTATCGTTGATACAATAAGCAGGAATGGAAATGTAGTTATACCTTCCTTCGCAATAGAAAGAACACAGGAAATACTTTATATGCTCAATATGCTTATGGAGGATGAAAATTCAAAGCTAAGGCATGTACCGGTATATGTAGACAGCCCTTTGGCTATCAATGCGACCAGGATATTTCAGAGCTTCCTGCCATATTTTGATGAGGACGCTCAGAAGCTTATCAAAACAGGGGACAATCCTTTTGATTTCCCAAATCTTATTTTTACTCAGACTGCCGAAGAATCCAAGGCTATCAATGCCTCAAAGGAGAGCAGCATAATAATATCCGCCAGCGGTATGTGTGAAGCCGGCAGGATAAAGCACCATCTCAAGCATAACCTGTGGCGCGAGGAATCCAGCGTGGTATTTGTCGGCTACCAGGCCAGGAATACTCTTGGACGAAGAATAAAGGACGGAGAAAAAACCGTTAAGATATTCGGTGAAGAAATCGGAGTCAGATGCAGGATACACTCTATAGAAGGCTTTTCAGGACACGCTGATCAGAAGGGCTTGCTTGACTGGCTCGGAGCCTTTGCGAAAAAGCCCAAGAAGGTTTTTCTGGTCCATGGAGAGGAAGAAGCCTTGAAAGCCCTTTCGCTGCTGATACAGGATCAACTGGGGATACCTAATGAAATTCCCGCAGTAGGGCAGGCCATAGAACTGACTGCTGCTTCAGACAGAAAAATCGTTGCTGAAAGGCCTAAGCTCAGTAAGGACAGCGTGATAAAAACTCTGAACGCATTAAGGAGCGATGTGGCAAAAACACTGGAGAATACTGAACACCGCCTGTCTGAAGACGATTATGTCAAAATTGATGCTTTGATGTATATGCTTGAAAAGCTGCAGGATAATATTTCCGAATTGAAAAAGGAAATAAGCTGATGTTTAATCAGTATATTATTCATCCTCTCTCACAAAATATTCTGAGGAGGGAATAATATGCTGAATACATTTAAAAACGAAGAGCTTGTCAAGGTCCAGGGTAAAATATACCCTGTTGTCGGCGGCAGGCTCAGGCTGGCACATGATGAAAACAAAAACCTTTCCATTGAGACCAGCGTTGTGCAGTACGGAGAAGAAGCTACGGTGATCCAGGCCTCTGTCAGAACTGAAAAGGGAACCTTTACAGGTCTTGGTAATGCATCAGTCAAAAGGGACCGGGTACTTTCAAATGCTATCCTGGAATTGGCCGAAACAAGAGCAATTGCAAGAGCTCTGCGCTTTGCCGGCTATGGAGTTGAGTACACAGGCTTTGAAGAGGTTGGGGACGCAAAGAATGCGTTGCCCCGGGAAGATACTTCGGGGGAAGAGCTTCCAAAGAAAGCTGAGGGTGCGACAAAAGCTCAGATAAGCACCATCTTTTCCATAGCCAAGAATCTCAATATTTCAAATGACGAATTAAGGGAGCTCATACAGGACAAAACGGGAAAAAGCTTCAGCAAGGATCTCTCGAAAAGCGACGCAAGCCAGATTATCAGTTTTCTTAAGGAGAAAGTGGCTGCCGATAGCAGTGAACCAAAACTAATGTAGATTTTTTAAAAAAGTACACTACTTTAAAAGGTAGTGTACTTTTTAAATAAAAATTGACAGTAAGAAGGATAATTCTATTTTGTGTAGAATTAAATAGACTAGTATTTGTAAGGTTTAAACTATTCTGATTATTAAATTTTATGGCCATCAAACTTGTAATTTTCTATAAATATATATATATAATTATACAATAGGAGTATTAAACAGTATAAAAGAGGAGAGGAGGCTTTAAGTAATAAATCAATAAAATTTAGGAGGAGGATTTTTATGAAAAGAAAAGCTTTAGCATTATTTTTGGTTTGTTTGTTTGTTGTTTCTATTGGGTTGACGGGTTGTGCGCCACAGGCTGCTGAACCATCTGCACCGGCCGCAGGAGATACAATAAAGGTCGGCTGGATGGGCTCACTGACAGGTGACCAGGCAGTATGGGGCAGTGTGAGTTAAATACAGTAAAGATGCTTTTTGAAGAGCTCAATGCAAAAGGCGGAGTTCTTGGAAAGCAGCTGGAGGTAATAGGCTACGATACAAAGGGTGACCCTCAGGAAGCTGTTAATGTTGCAAAGAGGCTTACCGGACAGGATAAAGTCGTTGCAATATTAGGACCAAACGCCAGCGGTAATGCTATACCGATAGCGCCTGTGCTTGAGCAGGCAAAGGTTCCGGACATTGCTACAGTTGCAACTAACCCCAAGGTTACAGTACTTGACGGGAAAGTAAAGCCCTACAACTTCAGAGTATGCTTCATCGATCCATACCAGGGCGCAGTTGCTGCAGGATATGCTTCTGATATATTGAAGTTCAAGAATGCTGCTATACTTTATGATGTAGGCGATGATTATTCACAGGGCCTTACACAGTACTTTGAAGAGTACTTTGTGAAGAAGGGCGGTACAATAGTAGCTAAGGAAGGCTTCAAATCCGGAGACGTTGATTTCAGGCCGCAGCTTTCCAAAATCAAGGCTGCTAACCCGGATGTCATATTCATGCCTTACTTCTTCAAGGAAGTTGCTTTAAGTGCAAACCAGGCAAGAGAGCTTGGAATTACAGCTGCATTGATGGGCGGCGACGGCTGGCCGTCAGAACAGCTTATAAGCATGGCTGCTGATGCTGTAAACGGTTCCTTCTTCGTAAACCACCTGGACTATGACGATCCTGAAGTACAGGATTTCAAAACAAGATACAAAGCAAAGTACAGCAAGGATGTTGAGCTTAACGGCTACCTGGTGCACGATGCAGTTCTGATGCTTGTGGATGCTTTGAACAGGGCAGGGGAAGCCAACTCGGAAAAGATAACCCAGGCACTGGAAACTACAGACATAAAGGGTATAACAGGAGCAATAAAGATAGGTAAGGATACACATAACCCGGAAGGCAAAGATGCAGCTATATTAAAGATAGTTGACGGCAAATATGTATTCCAGCAGAAGTTCGCCGCAGAATAGACTTTAAATATTAACTAAGTGAATATAGAGCAGAAGGTGATATCCTTCTGCTCTATATATATCAAGGAGAGGTAGATAATGACACAATTCTTTCAACAATTTATTAATGGTCTTTCCATAGGCAGTGTATACGCTTTAATGGCTGTTGGATACTCTCTGGTGTACAGTATAATGAATTTCAGTAATTTTGCCCACGGCGGAGTAATAATGTTCGGGGCATATTTCGGATTCTTCTTTCTTACACTGTTCAGATTCCCTTTTCCTTTAGCATTTATTGCGGCTGCGGTATGTACTGCGGTATTGGCGCTGCTCATTGAAAGAGTTGCCTACAAACCGCTGAGGGAAAGAAAAGCGCCATTTTTGTATTTTATTATTTCTGCCATGGGTGCATCAATATTCCTGGAAAACCTGGTTATAGCAATTCCAGCCATTGGCCCCACCTTCAGGACCTATCCCGAGATATTCAGCAAGCAGCCCTTCAAGCTTGGGGAGCTGGCCGTCGGAAGGCTGGATACCATGATATTCGTCATATCGGCTTTATGTCTTATATTATTGATATATGTTATTGACTTTACTAAAATCGGTAAGGCAATTCAGGCAACATCGTACAACATCAAAGCCAGTGCCCTGATGGGAGTCAACACAGACTTTATAATAGTTGCGATATTTCTTATGGGAGGACTTCTTGCAGGTGTCGCCGGAGTACTGTTTGGAATGAAATATACAGTGTATCCTCAGATAGGCATCATAACCAATAAATCCTTCATAGCAGCTGTATTCGGCGGGTTGGGAAGCTTACCCGGAGCAGTAATCGGCTCTGTGCTGCTTGGGCTTATAGAAACCTTTACTGCAGGATACCTTTCATCTCAATATAGGGATCTTATTGCATTTGTGCTGTTAATTGCCGTTCTGGTAGTCAGACCCAGCGGTCTTATGGGCAAGACTACCGAAGACAAGGCATAAGGGGGAGGATGAATATGGGCAACGAATATATAGTAGGCATACTGACCCTGGCCGGCATAAATCTTATGACTGTACTGGGGCTGTCACTGCTCACAGGCTTTACAGGTCTTTTCTCCTTCGGGCATGCAGGCTTTATGGCAATCGGCGGCTATACTACGGCAATGATGACAGTGAATTTTGGCTTGCCTTTTATACCGGCGCTTATGATAGGAGGACTTGCTGCCGCTGCAGTAAGTGCATTGATAGGAAAGCTTACCCTGAACCTGAAGGGTGACTATTTCTGTATTGCCACACTGGGCTTCGGAGAGGCTATCAGGCTTATTCTTGACAATGTTCAGGTTTTCGGAGGCGCCAGAGGCTGGCCGGGAATACCGTATTATACTAATATCTGGAATGTAATCGGAATAAATATAATTGCAATAATTGTGCTTGCCAATCTCATACGCTCACGCCACGGCAGGAACATGATAGCCGTTAGAGAAGAAGAGCTTGCTTCTCAGATAATAGGCATAAATGTTTTCAAGTACAAGCTCACATCCCTGATGCTGAGCGCTGCCTATGCTGGAATTGCCGGCGGACTTATGGGACACTACATGACCTTTCTCCAGCCCAAGATGTTCAGCCTTGCAAAATCTACAGAGCTGACCATCATAGTTATATTCGGAGGGTTGGGAAGCTTGTCGGGAAGTGTACTCGGCGCTTTGGTGCTTACCTCACTGCCTGAAATATTAAGGGCATTCTCCCAGTGGAGGCTTGTATTCTACGGATTGGCAGTTATATTCATTATGATATCAAGGCCTGAAGGCCTGATGGGCGGCTACGAGCTGACCCCTTCCAGCATGAAAAAGCTGTACAGAAGAATCATGTCCAAGCGTGAAGAGAAGCTTCAGGGTGCAGGAGGAGGTAAGTGATATGAGTACAATACTGGAATTAAAGGGGCTTACTAAAACCTTTGGAGGCCTCACTGCAGTCGGAGATGTTAATTTCCACGTTGAAAAAGATAGTATCACCGGGCTCATAGGGCCAAACGGTGCCGGGAAAACTACAATATTCAACCTTATAACAGGGGTCTACAAGGTAACAAGCGGAAATATAATATTCGAGGGCAAGGATATAGCCAACAAGGAGCCATACCTGATTGCAGATGCGGGAATAACAAGAACCTTTCAGAACATAAGGCTTTTCAAGAAGCTTACTGTTTATGAGAACGTATTCACGGCATGCCATTTAAATGCTGACTATACGCTTCTGGACTCGGTGTTAAGGCTGCCCAAGTACAAGAGACAGGAAAAAGCCCTTCACGAGCAGGCTGCAGAGCTGATTCAGATAATGGGTCTGGAAGACAGAAGGGAGCTTGTTGCAAACAACCTGCCATATGGACTTCAGAGGCGCCTGGAGATAGCAAGGGCCCTGGCACTCAGACCAAAGCTTCTGCTTCTGGATGAACCGGCTGCCGGTATGAATCCGGATGAAACAGACCAGCTTATGAACCTGATTTCGGAAATCAGACAGAAATTCAACCTGACTATACTGATAATTGAGCACCATATGGATCTTATCATGGGTGTTTGTGAAAATATTATGGTACTTAACTTTGGCTGTAAGCTTGCGGAAGGTACCCCAAGAGATGTCCAGAATGACAAGTCAGTTATTGAAGCATATTTGGGAGTGGAGGGGTAAGCTATGTTGAAGGTCAATGATTTACAGGTATACTACGGTGGTATTCACGCCCTGAAGGGTGTATCACTGGAGATAAACGAAGGAGAAATAGTATCCATCATAGGCTCCAACGGTGCGGGGAAATCCACTTTGCTGAATTCAATATCCGGCTTCCTGAAGTATAAGGAGGGTGAAATAACCTTTAAGGGCACCAAGCTGGGCTACAATCCGAACAAAATAGTAAAAATGGGTATTTGCCACGTACCGGAAGGCAGGCTTATATTCGCCAACCTTACGGTAAAAGATAATCTTATGATGGGCGCCTATCTGAGAAAGGACAAGAACGGAATCAGTGAGGATATGGAAAAGGTATACCAGCTGTTTCCAAGGCTGAAGGAAAGAGAAAAGCAGGTTGCAGGTACGTTGAGCGGGGGTGAGCAGCAGATGCTGGCTATGGGCAGAGGCCTTATGAGCAGCCCGGAGATTATGCTTCTGGATGAGCCCTCCCTGGGACTCGCTCCGCTGCTTGTTCAGACTGTATTCGACATAATAGTGGATATAAGAAAGATGGGCAAAACGATACTCCTTGTAGAGCAGAATGCATACAAGGCACTGTCTATAGCCGACAGGGCCTATGTACTTGAGCAGGGTAAGATAACAAGCTCAGGCTGGGCAAGCGAGATAGCCCGCGATCCCAAAATACAGGAAGCATACCTGGGGTCAAAAAAGTAAATACGAGTATACAATTAAGGGAGCTGTTGCGAAACAGCTCCCTTTTAATAGTTATCTATATATTTCGCGAAAAACATTATTGACGGATTACACTTATGTTATAATATAAACAGTAAATTGTGATAATGGGCATACTATATGTACTAAATACAGAAAATTCGAGGTTTAAGATATGTCTGAAAGAAAAGCACCAAGAGTCATAGACAGGGCTGAGCTGCTGAAGCAGAAGGAAATAACCCGCAGGATAAGGGAGAATAACGATCTGGAATACCAGAAAACAGGAAAAACAAAATACATGCATATAATAACCTTCGGCTGCCAGCAGAACAACTCAGATTCGGAGAAGATAAAGGGAATGCTCTCGGAGATGGGTTATACCGATACCGGCAGGAAGGAAAAGGCGGATGTAATAATAATAAACACCTGCTGTGTCAGGGAGAACGCCGAGCTGAAGCTGTACGGCAATATCGGAGCACTCAAGCAGCTCAAGCGTGACAATCCTTCGCTTATAATAGGAGTGTGCGGCTGCATGATGCAGCAGGAGCATGCTGTGGCAATGATAAAAAAGAAATACCGACATGTCGATATCATCTTCGGCACACATAACGTCTATAAGCTTCCCGAGCTTCTGGAACGCTCAATGGATGAGAAATATACGCTGATAGATATTCTGAACACTGAAGGCACAATAATAGAGGATATACCTGTGCTTAGGGAGGAGACCTTCAAGGCATGGGTCACAATTATGTACGGCTGCAACAATTTTTGCTCCTACTGCATAGTTCCCCATGTAAGGGGCAGGGAAAGAAGCAGGAAGCCTGAGGACATAATCAAAGAGATAGAAGTATTGGCAAGGGACGGCTGCAAGGAAGTCACACTTCTTGGCCAGAATGTGAATTCCTACGGGAAGGATCTGGAGCTTGAGGCGGACTTTGCAGACCTGCTGAAAATGGTCAATGATATTGAGGGCATTGAAAGGATCAGATTCATGACCTCACATCCCAAGGATATTTCTGATAAGCTGATATATGCCATGAGGGACTGCAGCAAGGTCTGTGAGCAGCTTCATCTGCCCTTCCAGGCAGGCAGCAACGAAATTTTACGCAGGATGAATAGGAAGTATACAAAAGAGGAATACCTTAATAGGGTAAATAAGGCAAAGCAGGAAATCCCGGGAGTGGCGCTGAGCACAGATATCATTGTGGGCTTTCCCGGTGAAACGGACAAGGATTTTGAAGAAACCCTGGAGGTCCTGAGGCAGGTGGAATTCGACCAGGTATTCATGTTCATATACTCAAAGAGAGTCGGCACTCCTGCCGCCGATATGGAAGACCCGTACAGCTATGAAGAAAAGCACCGGAATTTTGACAAGCTTGTCAGGCTTCAGAATGAAATTTCCAAAAGAGCCAATGATGCCTACCTCGGCAAGGCGGTCGAGGTCCTGGTAGAAGGCCTGAGTAAAAATGACCCTTCAAAATATACAGGCAGGACAAGAACCGGCAAGGTGGTAAATTTCAACGGAGCAGAAGGAATAATCGGAAAGCTTGTAAAGGTCGATATCAATGAAATACATTCATGGTTTCTGAACGGTAACATGGTTAATGAGGTGAAATGATTATGGCACAGCTTACTCCAATGATGCAGCAATATTTTGAAATAAAAAACCAGCATAAGGACAAGATACTTTTTTTCAGGCTCGGAGACTTCTATGAGATGTTCTTTGAGGATGCTCTGACCGCCTCCAAGGAGCTGGAGATAACCCTTACAGGGAGGGACTGCGGACAGGAGGAACGGGCTCCCATGTGCGGCATACCCTATCATGCTGCTGAAAATTATATTGCCCGGCTTATAGAAAAGAACTACAAGGTCGCAATATGTGAGCAGGTGGAAGATCCGGCACTGGCGAAGGGAATCGTCCGCAGGGAGGTAATAAAAATAATTACCCCCGGGACAGTGCTTGAAAGCTCTATGCTTGATGAGAGGAACAACAACTATCTCCTGAGCTTATACTCCGACAGCAGGCAGTTGGCTCTTTCATACCTGGACATATCTACAGGCGAGTTTTTCTGTACTTATTCAGACCAGAGCGATATAACTAATATAAAGAATGAGATAAACCGCATCAATCCTTCTGAAATCATAGCAAATACAGAGCTCCAGGATATCAAGGCCGTATATTCCTCATACAATACCCTGGACAAGAGGTTTTACGACCGGGAGGACTGCGTCAGGAGGCTCAGGAGACAGTTTGAGGTATCCAGCCTTGAAGGGCTTGGCATCGATACCGACAGCCTTCAGAGAAGCGCCGGAGCGCTGCTTTTGTATCTGGACGATATACAGAAGGTAAGCCTTGACAACATAAACTATATAAAAAGCTACAGTATAAGTAATTTCATGGTTCTGGACCAAAGCACCAGGAGGAATCTTGAGCTTTCTGAGACCATAAGAGGCAAGACAAAAAAAGGAGCTTTGCTCTCGGTGATCGACAGGACCTCCACCGCTATGGGAGGAAGAAAGCTGAAGAGCTGGCTTGAGAAGCCCCTGCTCAGCACTACGGATATCAATGGCAGGCTGGATGCTGTAGATGAGCTGTATGACGATTTCCTGAAAAGAGAGGAAATAAAGGAATATCTGAAAAGCATGTATGACATAGAACGGCTTGCCAGCAGGATTGCTTTGGGAAGCGCCAACGCAAAGGATCTCATAGCCTTCAGGAATTCAGTCAGGAACCTTCCTTATATAAAGAGTATGCTTTCGGATTGTACAAGCTCTCTTCTGAAAACTACCTATGAAAAGCTGGACATCCTGGAGGACCTGTTCCTGATAATAGACAAGTCCATTAATGAAGATCCGCCATTCCAGCTGAAGGAGGGAAACCTTATAAAGGGCGGTTACCTTGCAGAGCTGGATGAGATACGGAGCGCATCAGTCAACGGAAAGCAGTGGATAGCGGAGCTGGAGCAGCAGGAGAAGGAGAAGACAGGCATCAAGTCCCTGAAAATCGGCTTCAACAAGGTATTCGGATATTATATAGATATCACAAAATCAAACCTTTCCTCGGTGCCCGAGTATTTTATACGGAAACAGACCCTGTCAAACTCAGAAAGGTATATAACCCCTGAGCTTAAAAGGCTGGAGGACATGGTGCTGGGTGCGGAGGAAAAGCTTATAGAGCTGGAATACCAGACCTTCATCAGCATAAGAAGTGAAATAGCCGGGCACATAAAGAGGATCCAGCAGACAGCTTCCTTTCTGTCTGATCTGGACTGCTTCTGCTCCATGGCGGAGGTATCCCAGAAATATAACTATGTAAGGCCGGTGGTGAACAACGGTGACGAGCTTATTATAGAGAACGGCAGGCACCCTGTGGTCGAAGCCCAGAACAGCGAGCTTAAGTTCGTCCCCAATGATACGCTGCTGGACAATGACGACAACAGGCTGCTTATTATTACAGGACCCAATATGGCAGGTAAGTCCACCTATATGAGGCAGGTTGCACTTATAACCCTTATGGCGCAGATCGGCTGCTTTGTTCCGGCATCAAAAGCGGAAATCGGCGTTGTGGACAGGATATTCACCAGAGTAGGGGCTTCCGACGACCTGGCTTCAGGACAGAGTACCTTCATGGTGGAAATGAGCGAACTGGCCAACATTATAAATAATGCCACAGGAAAAAGCCTTGTGATACTTGATGAAATCGGCAGGGGCACCAGCACCTTCGACGGACTCAGTATAGCCTGGTCGGTGGTTGAATATATTGCAGACAAAGGAAAGCTGGGCTCCAAAACCCTTTTTGCTACTCATTATCATGAGCTGACAGAGCTTGAGGATAAGCTTGAGGGCGTTAAGAATTACTGTGTTATGGTAGAGGAAAAGGGTAAGGATATAGTATTCCTCAGGAAAATAACAAGGGGCGGAGCAAGCGGCAGCTACGGCATACATGTGGCACGTCTGGCAGGTATTCCTGAGGCTGTCCTTGAAAGGTCCGCAGAGATTTTGTCCGTTCTGGAGAAGTCGGAAAAGAACAATCAGACAGATATATATGTAAGGCGCAGAAGAAAGAAGCCCCTATTAAACGATAATGAGCCTAATCTGTTCAACTTTGCCAGCTTCTCGCTGGCTGACGAGCTGAAAAGCCTGGATGTGGCCAATATGACACCGGTGCAGGCTCTTAACAAGCTATTGGAGCTTCAGGATAAAATAAAGGATATTTAGTGCCTCGCATGCACAAGAAGGGATATACCTTACGAGGCACTGGATTCGGAAATAAGGAGTACATTATGGGTAAAATTTACGTACTTGATGAAGCCACCATCAATAAGATAGCCGCAGGTGAAGTGATTGAAAGGCCTGCCTCCATAGTCAAGGAGCTGGCTGAAAACTCCATAGACGCAGGTGCTACGGCAGTAAGCATAGAGATACAGGAGGGCGGCAAGGCCTATATAAACGTATCGGATAACGGCTGCGGAATACTGAAGGAGGATACGGAGCACGTTTTCTTCCGCCACGCTACCAGCAAGATAAAATCCTCCAATGACCTTCAGGGGATACTCACGCTGGGCTTCCGTGGAGAAGCTATGGCGAGCATAGCTGCCGTATCGGAGGTGGAGCTGAAAACAAAGGCCGAGGAGGATAAGGCCGGAAGCCACATAATAATAAAGGGCGGAAGGTTCATAGAGAATAACGATATAGGCTATCCCACAGGTACGAGTGTTACGGTAAGAAACCTGTTCTACAATACTCCCGCAAGGCTGAAGTTTCTTAAGAGCGATACCGCAGAACAGGGAGCAATAGTAGACATAGTAGAAAAACTGGCGCTTATAAATACGGGGATATCGATCAAGCTTACTGTAAACAATAAGGTGGTGCTGCACACTCCCGGCAATGGGGACCTGCTTTCGGTCATTCTCTGCATATATGGCAAGAATATAGCAAAAGCAATGCTGCCCCTTGATTATTCCAATGATATTATCAAAATAGAAGGTTACATAGGCAAGCCTGAGATAGCCAAAGGCAATTCAACCTACATGACCTTTTCCATAAACAAAAGGTATGTTAAGAACAGAATGATGGGAGAGGCAATGCGGCAGGCTTACAAATCACTCCTTATGAACAACCGCTATCCCTTCAGCATACTCAATATAGACATAAAATCGGATATGCTGGATGTGAATGTTCACCCTACAAAGCAGGAGATCAAGTTCTCCGATGACAGGGCGATCTTCAATACCCTGTACGTTGCGGTAAAAAACTGCCTGAACAGCAGCAGCCTCATATTTGAGAGCCTTGAGGAAACCAGGGAAGCTCCCGCGCCAAAGGTTGATGAGTACCGGAACGTACGTTCCGATACCTCTCAGCTGTTTGAAAAGCGAACTGAGTATGTACCCCAGAAGGAGAAAGTTGAGCAGTTCTCCTTTGAGGAGGTAAGGAA
>JAEXXN010000337.1 GCA_023405875.1 Bacillota bacterium
GTGCATTAGTAATATCTATATAGTATATAGTAAAGGACTATTTCGGCATATTTGCCGGGATAGTCCTTTTATTAATAAAAAACAATCTATAGAATAAGCAGGTGAATCAAGTGAGAATTGTTCCAACAAAATGTATTCCTGAGGATGCAGTGCTGGCAGAGCCTCTTTATACCGAGACGGGAATGGTGTTTTTAAAAGAAGGGGCGCAGCTGACAGGAAGGTTAGTGGAAAAAATAAATCAATTGAATATTTATTCCGTATACATAAAGGACCGTCACAGCACAGGAGAAATAGAGCGTCTGGTCAATCCGCAGCTCAAGCAAAGGGGTCACAACCTGGTCAAAAGGATATTCGACGCGGCTGCCAACACAAAGCCTGACGGTACACCGGCACCTTTGACCATACTGGATATGATGCCGGAGCTTTCCAGGCTGATGGAGGATGTCATCTATGATATGACAGGCCTCAAGGAAAAACAGCTGGAATATATAGACATTAAAAATACCAACAGTTATTTGTACAGCTCTGCAGTGAATGTAGCGCTGATAGCTGTGCTTATAGGCTGGGAATTGGGATTAAGCCCGGACATGATCAATGAGCTTTTTATGGGAGGTATTTTTCATGATATAGGGATGGCTATGCTGCCTAAGGAGATATTATACAAAAAAGAACCCCTTGAAATGGAAGAAAAGAGGCAGGTACTTTACCATCCGGTAAAAGGGTATGACTATCTCAGGGACAAGAGCTTCCTGAGCGCCTATGTCAGGGCGATAACTCTCGGACATCATGAGCATATTGACGGTACAGGCTATCCCAACAGAAAGAGCGGCGGAGAGATCCACATGCTGACTCAGATAATCGGGATTGCAGACATATATGACGCCATGACCTCGGACAGGCCGTACCGTCAGGCCATACCGGCCAATGAGGCGCTGGAATACATAATGTCTGTTGCAGGTAAACACTACAGCATGGATATAGTAAAGGCATTCATAAAGAAAATAAATCCGTATCCGGTGGGAAGCCTTGTGAAGCTGACCGACGGACAGACGGCGGTGGTAAGGCGGGTTTCCCCCGAGATGCCTCTCAGGCCTCATGTGAGTATTATCAGGAAAAAAGCTGACGGCTTTGATTATACGGAGGTGAATCTTATGGAAAATCATACGCTCACAATCGCCGGGATCCATTACTGATAGCGAAGCCGGTCAGCTCACAAGAAAATATTTATGCGAAATTTGAATCATATATGTAAAAGGTTTTTCGCGAAATATATATCTGACGTTTAGTCCTGATATGTTATTATTAATATATCAGGACTTTTCTGCATATAAAAAGCTATGAAGTCCGGTGTTCGGTACCACAAGAAAGGAAGTGAAGCATGGTTACCAGACAGACTGTCTATCGCGGGGGCAGAAATGCAGTAAGAGTGATAATAAACCTCACGAAATATATCGTACCTGCAATCCTTGTACTCAAGATACTTGAGCATTCAGGCTGGCTTCTCAGTATCTCGGATTTCTTCTCCCCCTATATGGCTTATATGGGCTTGCCGGGGGAAGGTGCACTTGTAATAATGATGGGTCAGGTTTCACTGTACAGCGCAATAGCCGCAATGGTTACACTGGGTTTGACGGCAAAACAGCTCACCATCATGAGTACCTTTGTTTCTATATTTCATGCTTTTGCTGTAGAGACTGTGGTGATAAGCAAGGGTGGCGGAAACGGGTGGCTGATCGTTACTCTCAGATTTGCCGGTGCTGTTTTGGCATGTATTATAATGAATCTTATAATTCCGGGGGTTTAGATATGGATTGGACTAAAGTTCTGTTAGAGACCTTATATGTAAGCTATTCAACGATTATAAAGATGATATTTGTTATAGTCCCTTTGCTTATAGCTATCGAATGCCTGAAGGATATGGGATGGTTGGAGAAGCTGTCTGCCAGGCTCCGGGGCGTGACCAGATTCCTGAGGTTACCCGGTGAAGCAGCCCTTGGGCTGATAGTAGGTTTTTTTGTCGGCTTGCTGTTTGGCTCGGGGGTCATAATGCAGACAACCGAAGAGGTAAAGATGACCAGGACGCAGATAAATACGTTATTTGTATTCATAGGCTTATGCCATGCGGTGATAGAAGAGACCATCCTTTTTACTGCGATCGGTGCAAATGGAGCGGCAATATTGCTGAGCCGTATACTCACAGCATTGTTATTCGGTTTTATGTATATATGGATCACGTCCTGGACATCAGGTATCAAGGGCAGGCAGGATATTTCTGTGAAGGAAGTGAATTAATAAACAGATATTGAAGCATACAGTAAACAGGAGTATATTCTTGATTAATAATAACTGTAAATAATTTCTGAGCTTGAATGGAGGTATAGTAATTGGGAAAGGATTTTTATTCGGCGGTAAAGGACAGGCGCTCGATTTATGGAATAAGCAAGGAAGCTGTTATACCCGACGAAAGGATAGCGGAAATAGTCAGGAATGCAGTGCTGCATGCACCTTCGGCATCCAACTCCCAGAGCGGAAGGGCAGTTATATTGTTGGGCGAACATCATAACAAGCTTTGGGATATAACCAGGGAGATACTTCGTAAAAGAGTTCCGGAGGAGAGGTTTGCACGTACAGCGGCAAAGATGGAGTCCTTCAGAAGCGGTTACGGCTCTGTTCTTTTCCTTGAAGACCAGAGTGTAGTAGAGGAGCTTCAGAGTAAATTCCCGACCTACAAGGACAATTATCCCTTATGGTCGCTGCAATCCTCGGGAATGCTCCAGTACATCGTCTGGACAGCCCTTGAATCGGAGGGCTTTGGGGCGTCCTTGCAGCATTATAATCCCTTGATCGATGATGCGGTCAAAAAGGAATGGAACATACCCGAAAGCTGGAAGCTGCTTTCGCAGCTAGTATTCGGCAAACCCACGGCTCCCGCGGGAAATAAGGAATTCAAGCCCCTGGAGGATCGGGTAAAGGTATTTATATAGCAGGAAATAGAAAAGCGCTAAGCCAAGCTTAGCGCTTTGTCATACATGGACTAATCCGGGCAGGCATATAAGCCTCGGGCTGTTACAGACCCTTACACCTTGAATTTGGATACTATATCGTTCAGGCTTGCCGCCATACCGGCCAGCTCCTCGGAGGTAGCCCCTACCTCTTCTATGGCGCTTGCCTGCTGCTGTGTAGTTGCGCTTATCTGCTCCGAGCTGCTTGCCTGTGATTCGACATTCTCTGCCATTGAATCTATAGAGGAGGTAATCTCCTTGGTCATTGCCGATTGGAGAACTGCTGTCTCAGAAATATCATTTATCTGTGCAACTATTGCATTGATTTTTTCAATTATATTCATTATGTAGTTGCTTGTTTCATTTGCTGCTGCATAGCTTTCGCCTATAAGTACACCGGAGTACTCGGTTTTTTTCCTTGCTTCGGTGCAGTTACGCTGTATTGCCTTTACCATCTCATCTATGCTCTTTGTCGCTTCCTTACTCTGGTCTGCCAGCTTACGGACCTCTCCTGCCACAACAGCAAAGCCTCTGCCCTGTTCGCCGGCACGTGCGGCTTCTATGGCAGCATTAAGGCTAAGCAGGTTGGTCTGCTCAGATATGCTTGTAATAAGCAGGACCGCCTGTGTTATCTCCTTGGCTGATTTTTCAAGCTCGGACATGATATCGGAAATCTCGCCGGAGGCAGTTTTTACATTGTTTATTGACTCGGAAACATTTACTACCAGCTGGCCTCCCCGCTCTGCAGAAGCTTTTACCTCATTGCCTGTCTCGGAAGCGTATTTGCTTGCTTCAGCCGTCAGCACTGCCTTTTCCGATATATCATTTATTGTGGCTGATATCTGCTGTATAGCTGCTGTATTGCTCTCGTTGCTTTCTGCTATGTGGCCTATACCGTTTGTGATCTCCTGCATGGATGCGTTTGTTTGCTCCATTGTGGCAGAAAGCTGTTGGCTTGCTGAGGTTACTGCCCCGGATGAGCTCAACACTTCCCGGAGTACCTTCTGCAGCGAATCGGCTGTGCTGTTGAGGGACTGGATCAGTTCGCCTATTTCATCATTTCCGGTGTAGTCTATCCGGCTTGTCATATCTCCGCCGGCTATGCTGTTTGCAAGTACCAGCGATTTTTCAATAGGCTTTTTGATTGATCTGGTGACGATTAATGTCACAACAATACTGACTGCAATGCAAAGCAAAAGTATTGTGATCATCAGCGTGCTGCTTCGCTGGTAAACCTCCCTGCCGAGCAGCTCCTCCTGCTCAGCGGCTTCGGTATGTATATCCACCAGGCTGTTAAGTATCGCAATGGCCCTGTCACGGTTTATACCGGCATTGTCTATGGTGATCTTGACAAGAGTAGTATTTCCGTTTTTCTGGTCATTGATAGCCGAGTTCATATCCTTTTCATAATAGATTATATAATCTTCGATTTTCTTCAGTTGCTCTTCGCTTTTTGTATTCAGTCCTGTTGACCTATACATTTCCATGGACTCCTTAAGCTTCACAAAGCTGTTGCCTATACTTTTTTCCAGCTCCGGATATTTGGTAGTATCAACAGTCCCGATATATTGGAAGACATCACCGCGGATGGTAAGCAGCTCACGTCTGATCTCTCCAAGATATCTTATCGGCATCAGGTTTTTACCATACATGGATTTCATGCTGTCGTTGATGGTGCCGAGGCTGAAGATGGCGATGCCGCCCATTACGACCGTCAGAGCAATTAACATTGCAAAGCCGAGCCTCATTCTGCCGGCAATTTTGAGCTTGAATAATTTTATCCGAGGCAATTTGATTTTAGGTGGTTTTGTGTTACCGGGCTTAAAATCCGACAGCTTGGATTTTTTTGCTTTTAAATGAGGCATTTTAAGCTTAGGAAATTTTAAATTAAATGAGTGCTTCATATATTTAACCCCCTAGTTCTACTTTACTTAATGTATAATTATAACACATCCTGCTAAAAAGCACCATAATACTCCAAAATTTTGAATTTTCATATATTGAAAAGATCGCATGATTGCTTGCTTTACAGGGTAGCGGATATATTGCTCAAAGGTGTATTTTGTCCATATATGTAGTATAATCTTCTATAAATAAGGTTGATATTTTATAATTTGTATAGAATATAAAACAATAAAGAAAGAAGGACTTTTTATGGCAAAAGAAAATCCAAACAGAGAAAAAGCATTGGAACTGCTGAAGGAGTTCAATAAGACCGACAGCCTTGTAAAACATGCTCTGACTGTAGAAGCTGTTATGAGGCACTTTGCAGGACTCTTTGGGGAAGATGAGGAGAAATGGGGTATTATCGGCCTGCTTCATGACATTGATTATGAAATGTACCCGGAACAGCATTGTATAAAGGCACGGGAGATACTTTCGGAAAGAGAGTGGCCGGAGGATTATATCCATGCAGTTCTGAGCCACGGCTGGAAGCTGTGCTGCGATGTAGAGCCGGTCCACAAAATGGAAAAGGTGCTCTATACCATTGATGAGCTTACCGGACTGATTGCGGCTACAGCATTGATGAGGCCAAGTAAAAGCATATTGGATATGGAAGTGAAGTCGGTAAAGAAGAAATGGAAGCAGAAGAGCTTCGCAGCCGGAGTAAACAGGGAGGTCATTGAAGAAGGCGCTGCAATTCTGGGCATGGATATGGATCAGGTCATTGAGGAGACCCTTAAGGGAATGCAGAAGGTAGCAGAGGAGATAGACCTCAAGGGAAGCATATAAAGCAAGCCCCCGCTATACTTTTTGAGTCAGCGGGGGTCTATTATTTACTAGTGTCTTCTTTTATCGCAATGATAGAGTAAAAATCGTCACCTATATCCTGTTGTGAGCGGATCACTAAGCCTTTGTCATTCAGCAGGGCTGTCAAGGCTTCACTGCCAAGCCTGTGCTCAATTGGCGGACCCCATTTTCCTTCATACTTTTTCCATTCTATGATAACCAGCTTGCCGTGGCTTTTCAGAATCCGCTTCAATTCCGATACGAACCTGCCTATGTTGGCAATCTCATGCAGCACATTGCATATAAAGCAATAGGTAACAGCACCGTCTTCAAGCACCAGGTCATATTCACTGCTTTTCACCGGCTCAATATTCGTTAAGCCTTTTTCTTTTGCAGCCTTACATGTTTCATCAAGCATTTCCTGAGATACATCAATAGCATAGACCCTGCTTTCAGGGCCGCCGATTTCTGCTGCAGGTATTGCGAAGTATCCGATTCCACACCCAACATCAGCGACGATCTCCCCCTCACACATCTCCAGCCCCTTAAGGGTCTCAAAAGGGGGGAGTAATTCACGCCTTTTCGGACTGTCCAGCTTGTGTCTGTTTTCTATATTGAATTTGTGAACCAATTATAACCCTCCCATAAATTTATTGTCAGGATATTTGCTACCCATACCCGGGTGCGGTATAACATAATTATACATTATACCGGAATGCTTTTCAAATATATTTTGTATACTGCCTGCAGCAAGCTTACAAGCTCCAAGCCTTGCAGCTACGGCAGCCGGGATCGGCCGGCACAACCGTTTAATTTGGATGGAATCAGCGGTTGGATATATAGGGCGGAGTCCGTGAAATAAAACGGACATGACGCCTGTTTACGCATATTTGCAGGGCTTTGGGAGAAAACTTACATTGAAATATGCACAATTGGAAGGAGTAAAACAAATGGGTGAAACGATATTGGAAAAGACTGAGGGACGTGCAAGCTATCATGCTTCAGTTGAAGAAATGCTGGCCAGAATAAGGGAAGACGGTATGTCCAATGCCTTCGACAGATATGCGCTCCAGGAAAAGATCCGATGCAAGTTCTGCCTCCAGGGGTTAAGCTGCCAGCTTTGCTCAAACGGTCCTTGCAGAATAAGTGAAAAAACAGGCCAGGATAAAGGTGTCTGCGGTATAGGCCCTGACGCCATGGCTATGAGAAAGCTTTTGCTCACAAATATAATGGGTGCCGGAACATACAGTCATCACGCTTATGAAGCCTTCAGAACACTTAAGGCCACCGGGGAGGGAAAGACTCCCTTTAAAATAGCTGATGTGAACAAGCTCAAATGGATGTGTGAAAAGCTGGGCATCGATACCAATCAGGACAGCGGCAAAATGGCGGTGCAACTGGCTGAGCTTCTGGAAAAGCAGCAGAATATAGGCGTTGAAGAGACCAACCTTATGGTTGAGGTATTCGCACCTAAAAAAAGGAAAGAGGTATGGAGAAAGCTTAATCTTTACCCTGCCGGGACTGTTCATGAGGAGCAGAACTGCGTAGGAAGCTGCCTTACCAATGTAGACGGGGATCATGTGTCTCTCGCCTTGAAAGCCTTGCGCCTGGGCCTTGCTACAATATATAATTCACAGATCGGTCTTGAAATGACACAGGATATTTTGTTCGGAACCCCAATGCCCCATGAGGTAAATGTGGACCTGGGAATATTCGACCCTGACTATGTAAACCTTGTGTTCAACGGACATCAGCCCTGGGCAGGGGTTGCGGTGATAAACAAAGCCAGAGGTGAAGAGGTTCAGAAGAGAGCAAAAGCAGCAGGAGCAAAAGGGCTCAGGGTGGTCGGCTCCATTGAAACAGGACAGGAGCTGCTGCAAAGGTTCAAAATGGATGATGTTTTTGTAGGGCTTATGGGCAACTGGCTTGCCATAGAGCCGATGCTGGCAACAGGGGCTGCAGATGTCCTGGCAATGGAGGAAAATTGCTCCCCCCCTGCAATAGATATGTATGCGGAAAAGTATCAGGTAGCTCTGGTAAGCATAAGCACCTTGATCGGAGTACCCGGGGTACAGGAAAGAATACCGTACCATCCTTCTGAAGTTGATAAAATGGCTGACAGGCTTATAGAGCTTGGAATAGAGAACTTCAAAAAACGCCACGGAAAGGTGGCCTCCAAGGTTCCAAAGTATGTTACAAAAGCAATAGCAGGCTTTTCCACTGAGGCTGTGCTGGGAGCATTGGGCAACAAGCTGGACCCCCTGGTGGACGTGATTGCAGCAGGAAAAATAAAGGGTGTCGTTGCATTAGCCAACTGTTCGACTCTAAGGAACGGGCCCCAGGATTGGAATACAGTCAATCTCACTAAGGAGCTTATTAAGAGGGATATCCTTGTGGTAGCAGGAGGCTGCGGAAACCATGCCCTTGAGGTTGCCGGACTCTGCAACCTGGATGCAATCAACCTGGCAGGAGCAGGCCTCAAGGAGGTATGCGGAATGCTTAAGATACCTCCGGTATTGAGCTTCGGCACCTGTACCGACACAGGAAGGATCTCCATGCTGGTCACCGCCCTTGCAGACCATCTTGATGTGGACATACCGCAACTGCCTATAGCTGTCACCGCACCGGAATGGATGGAGCAGAAGGCGACAATCGACGGCGTGTTTGCCGTTGCATACGGTGCATATACTCACCTTTCGCCTACTCCCTTTGTCACAGGGGCGCCGAAGCTGGTAAAGCTGCTTACCGAGGAGGTTGAAGGCTTGACAGGGGGCAAGATAGCATTGGGAGACGATCCTGTGGAAGTGGCAAATAATATCGAAGCCCATATCATTTCCAAGAGGAAGGACCTGGGGTTGCAATAAAATAATGAGGTTGACCGATTAATTTCAGTCAGCCTCCTTTTCTTTTCCGAAGAGTTTTTTCCTCATATCCGGATTTAAAAGAATAATCAGTGCAGCAGCCCATAACCACCAATTATTGTTTTCAAATATGCCTCCTATGCCTCCGACAAGCCCGTTAAGCATCCCCCCCAACTGTTCTGACGAAGGGAGAGCTACAGGCGGCGTAGGCTCCGGAACTGGTGGAGGAGCAGGAGCAGGGGCAGGGGGAGGCTGCTTTCTTAAATCCTTGTAGAACACTCCTGAAGAAGCTTCAGTTGATCCATACAAGCCGTGGTTGAAACCTCTTGCCATAAACACACCTCCTTGCATAGTAGAGGTTGGTCATCATCCTATTTTCATTGTATGTAATAATTTAATTTTGGTTACAGTTGCCGGATATAAAGTTCAAATAACGTTGAAAGGCGCTTGATTAAATGCTAATCTATATTCTGAGGGAGGCGGTTTGATTGGAGAAAAAAATAAATGTAGGGCTTATAGGCTTCGGACTTTCGGGAAGGGTGTTCCAGGCACCGTTGATCGCAAGTATTCCCGGGTTCAATTTATCAAAGATATATACCACAAACCCTGAAGCCATACGGAAAATAAAAGAGCTGTACCCTGCTGCTTCAGTGGCTTCTGATATCGGAGAGGTTATGAAGGATGAGAGCATACAGCTGGTAGTGGTTGCTTCGCCCAATACCAGTCATTACTCGACAGCCAGGGAAGCAATAATATCTGAAAAGCATGTTGTAGTAGAGAAGCCCTTTACGGTAAATTCCAAGGAAGCGGATAACCTTATAGCATTGTCAAAAAAGTGCGGCAGAATACTGTCTGTTTATCACAACAGAAGGTGGGACAGTGACTTCAAAACGGTAAAAAAGGTGGTTGAAAGCGGCCTTCTGGGTAAGCTTGCAGAATGTGAGATACATTATGACCGCTTCAGAAGCTGTATCAAGGAAAATGCATGGAGAGAGGAGTGCACCCCCGGCTCCGGAGTGCTGTATGACCTGGGTTCACACCTTGTGGACCAGGCCCTTGTATTGTTCGGAATCCCCGGAAGTATTTTTGCCGATATAAGGCTGCAGAGGCCCGGAGCAAAGGTTGACGACAGCTTTGAAATAGTGCTGTGCTATAAGGAGCTGAAGGTGACCTTAAAGGCAGGGATGCTGATAAGGGGCGAGCTTCCGAGATATATGCTGTTTGGAGACAAGGGCTCATTCATAAAGTACGGAATGGATGTGCAGGAAGAGGCTCTGAAGGCGGGCTTCACACCGGATACAAGGCAGTCCTGGGGCAAGGAGCCTGAAGAACTGTACGGAACAATAAATACGACAATAAACGGATTAAGCATAACCGGAAAAGTCGAAAGTGAAATTGGAGATTACAGGGAGTTCTATAATAATATTTACAAGGCTGTAAAAAATGAGGAAAATGCTGCCGTGAGTCCTGTGGAAGCCAGAAATGTCATCAGGCTTCTGGAGCTTGCCGGTGAAAGCGCCAGGGAAAAGCGGACACTTGAGATTAAGGAAAAGGACGGAGTAATATCATAATCACAAATTTAAGCATGATAGGAATGTAATAGCCCAAACATACTTATACGAAAATTGTCAATGGCACTTAGGCGCAGCGAGTTAGTGCCATCAATTTTTGTATTGGTATATGTGGCTATACATTCCTATCATGCTTAGTATTTTCTGAATCAATATTTAAAATCAAATTATTATTGACATTTTATTACTATAGTAGTATTATAATTACGTAACATATGAATGGTTATTCATATGTTCATATGTAAATTTGATGGAGGTTAATATGGCTGAGAATAAAACGAACGTAGAAAGCTGCAGCTGTTCCTATATCCATGAGGATGTAGTGCATAAGGTAAAGG
>JAEXXN010000364.1 GCA_023405875.1 Bacillota bacterium
ACATAGGCAAGAGGCGTGATCTCAGGAATAAGGTCATAGTGACTATAGATGGAGAGGATGCAAAGGACCTGGATGATGCCGTATCCCTGGAATTGCTGGAAAACGGCAATTATCTGCTGGGAGTACACATTGCCGATGTAACACAATATGTATTTGAAAACTCACACCTTGACAAGGAAGCCTTAAAAAGGGGCACAAGCGTATACCTGGTTGACAGAGTGGTGCCGATGCTGCCCAGAAGGCTCTCCAATGGTATCTGCAGTCTGAATCCCCAAATAGAAAGGCTGACCCTCAGCTGCGACATGGAGATAGACAAAAAGGGTAAGGTCAAGAGATATGAGATTTATGAAAGCGTAATAAAGACCAAGGAAAGAATGACCTATAAAAATGTCAACAGGATACTGACCGACAGTGATCCTGAGATGATAGAACGCTACAGTGAGCTGGTGGACACCTTCAAAGAGATGGAAAAGCTCCAGCAGATACTGAACAAGAGAAGGCGGACCAGAGGGAGCATAGATTTTGAATTTGAAGAGACCAAGATCATATTGGACGAAAAGGGCAAGCCTGTAGAAATAAGGCCATATGACAGAGGAATATCCGAGAGGATCATAGAAGAATTCATGCTTGTCTGCAATGAGACCATCGCCGAGCACATGTTCTGGAAGGAGATACCTTTTGTGTACAGGGTCCATGAAGATCCGAACGCAGAAAAGCTCCAGGCCTTTAACGAATTTATTTTCAATTTCGGATATCACATTAAGGGAATAGCCGAGATACATCCTAAAGCCCTTCAGCAGCTGACAGATCAGATCAAGGGAACAAAAGAGGAGCGTATAATCAATACCCTGATGCTGAGATCTCTGAAAAAGGCAAGATATACTTCTGCAAGCCTCGGACATTTCGGACTTGCCGCCAAGTATTACTGCCATTTCACATCCCCTATAAGAAGGTATCCCGACCTTATGATACACAGGATAATAAAAGAGGATCTTCATGGAAAACTGACCGAAAAAAGGCTGAAGCATCTTCAGGCAGTGATCGAGGGTATTGCCGAACAGTCGTCAATTCGTGAAAGGGCAGCCGATGAAGCCGAAAGAGCGGTAGAAGACCTCAAAAAGGCAGAATATATGAGAGATAGGATCGGAGAGGAATATGACGGAATAATATCCAACGTCACACCCTTCGGAATGTTCGTTGAGCTTGAGAGCACCATTGAAGGGCTTGTCCATATGAGCAACATGGAGGATGACTACTATCAGTATGATGAAGTACACCATGCACTGATCGGGGAAAGAAAACGAAGGACCTTCAGAATAGGCGACACTGTAAGAATAAGGGTGCAAAATGCAGATATTACCAGCAGGACTATAGATTTTGTGCTGGTTGAAGCAAAAAAGGAAGAGAAACAGGGACAGAATGACTGAAGTACCTATATGCCAAAAATAAATTAATCAATATGATTTAAAATAGAAATATGGTTAATATTTTAAGTATATGAAAATAGATGCCGTATTTTTATTTATTCTCATTGATATTACAGTTGTATTTCATTATACTATATGAGTTGACACAAGTTTGAGGGATGATATAATATAAATACACGCTTGATTCCGGCTGGAATAAAATTACATGAAGGCGTGTTTCAGAATGTATTGCGAGGATTGATAGCATGGCAAAGGACAGTTTGAAGACAATTGCACAGAATAAAAAGGCCAGGCATGAATACTTTATTGAGGATTGCTACGAGGCCGGCATTGAGTTGTCCGGCACCGAGGTAAAATCCATCAGGAAGGGCAGTGTCAATCTCAAGGACAGCTATGCTTCGGTAGAAAAAGGGCAGGTATATGTTTACAATATGCACATAAGCCCTTACGAGCAGGGCAATATATTCAACAAGGACCCGATGCGGGTAAGAAGGCTTCTGCTGCACAAATATGAGATAAACAAGCTCATAGGCTATGTACAGCAGAAAGGCTACACACTCATTCCCCTTTCCATATATCTCAAAGGCAGCCTGGTCAAGGTTCAGCTTGCAGTAGCAAAAGGCAAGGAGCTTCACGACAAGCGCCACGACATTGCGGAACGCGATGCCAAAAGAGAGATGGAAAGAATGTTCAGAGGAAAAGAGTAGGGAACGGTTCTAAACCGTTCCGAAGAGCAAACCCAATAGTTAATTAAACATGGGGGCGTAATGGTTTCGACGGGGGTAGTTGAGGCCGTGGCAGCGAGCGGTGGTCCCAGAGGCACCTAAAAAAGCTGGAACTTAAATTTAAACGCTAACGAAAATTACGCGTTAGCAGCCTAAGGGCTGCTCGTTCAACCCGGGGTTCCCGCACCTTGGGATTGGGCGTCATTTAGCGGGGTACGTCACTACCAAAGCTTTGAGGTAAATGACGCATTATGAAGCTACTGAAGCTGTAAGCCTGTCTGTGGGCGTGCGGTAGAGGGAATGTTAAACTACAGACTGCGCTCGGAGAAGCTGTGACCAAGATGCTTTCGGACAGGGGTTCGATTCCCCTCGCCTCCACCAAAATTGTAAATCAACAGACTAGGAATTTTGATTCTTGGTCTGTTTTTGTTTTGTTTAAATACTTGGTTGTGCTATAAAATAAGGAAAAAGAAAGGCTGAGCGCATAGCGCTCAACGAATACCTGAGAATACGTAAAAGGACCAAAGGCGGTTTTGCCGTTACGGTGTTGTTATAAGATAAATACAGGTGATTAAGGGTTCATGCCTTAACCACCTATTATTTTTTAGCTTTATCTATATATGGGAATCTAGATATTATATTACTTTGTAAAGTTTACTTATGACATATTTCGAAAACATATAAATTAGAGTAGGGAATTATACATAGTTATATATATAAAGATAAATTTGTATATTTTGTGTTATCAACAGACAAAGAAGGCTTCTATAAAACTCGCTTACGGGGCATGACAAATTAAGGATGAATGTATGCCCCTACTCGTTATAAAAAGGCACTTCCGCTGTTTGGTGCCTCGTCAGCCCTAAAAAGGATATACGTTACGAGGCGCTGGTATGACCTTACCCCAAATTTAAAAAATGCTGGCTGCATAATTATTAAATCCATTAGCGTCAAGTGATTAGTTCTATTTGGATGTTGATGTATTATTTTCCATTTGGTATTATGGGGATATGAGCTGGTAACTCAAGCTGTGGTAAGGAAAATGACGGAAAATTCTGTTCAGAATGCGGGAATCCTTTTAATTAGTGAGGATGTGATAAAATGTCTACAGTTAGCTTTAAATGCCCTAATTGCGGAGCAGGACTGCAGTTTGTCCCGGAGCTTCAGAAATCAAAATGTGAATACTGCTTAAGTGAGTTTACAAGCGAGCAACTGGAAGAAATAAACGGAGCCATTGAGGATAGAGCTGCCAAGGGAGACGATTCAGAGAAGGAAATCGGGCACGGCCAACTTAGGGGGTATGTATGCAGCAACTGCGGTGCAGAAGTGGTAACAGACGAAACAACATCTGCTACCTTATGTTATTATTGCCATAACCCTGTATTGCTTACCAACAGGCTTACAGGAGAGTTCAAACCGACAAAGATTATCCCTTTTACCTATGACAAGGAGAAAGCGGTCGCTAGTTTCCTGTCATGGGCAAGGTCCAAGAGTTTTGTCCCCAAGAAGTTTTACAGCGCATCACAGTTGGAAAATATAACAGGTATTTATTTGCCGTATTGGATAGCCGATGTCAGAGCTGACATAGACATTCTGGGATCAGCTGAAGATATCAGAGTATGGCAGGCAGGGGACACAGAATATACAGAACATAACGAATATAGAATCCAGCGGCGGGGAGAAATTGATATCAATAATATACAAGAAGCTGCAATGA
>JAEXXN010000372.1 GCA_023405875.1 Bacillota bacterium
GGATGAAATCGGAGAGATGGCTCTCAATATTCAGGCAAGACTTCTGAGGGTAATTCAGGAGAGAGAAGTCATGCGGATCGGCGGAGACCGTGTGATCAAAATCGACATCAGGATATTGGCGGCTACCAACAAGAACCTGAAAAATCTGGTGGAGGAAGGCAGGTTCAGAAAGGACCTTTATTACAGATTGAATGTGCTGCCCCTGGAAACCATCCCTCTGAGGAACCGGCAGGAGGACATTCTCCCTCTGACGGAGCGGATGAAGAAGGAGCTGGGCGCCAAGTTTGAGCTGTCCCAGGAGGCAGCCAAGGCATTTGTCTGCTATAAATGGGAAGGAAATGTCAGAGAGCTGAGAAACTACATTGAATACCTGGCCCATCTGGGGAAAAAGGTTATCGAGCTCAAGGACATCACATTTGTCAGGAACAGCTGCGAAGAAGAGTTCAAGCTGTGCATGGAGGAAGCGGAGCTGGCAGGAAAGCTGATGAAGGCAGCCAAGTACGGCAAAGAAAAGTACCTTTTCATCCTGGAATGTCTGGAAAAAAGCAGGAAAAACAGGAGCAGGATCGGAAGGCGGAGTCTTGTTGAGCTGGCTTCAGAGAGAGATCTGTTCATTTCGGAGAATGAGATGAGAGGCATCCTGAACATACTGAACGATTACGGGATGGTCAGCCTGTCCAATGGCAGAGGCGGTACTCAGATCACAGAGCTGGGGATCAAAATCTATAAATATATGAAAGCAGGGCTGAACGAGTAAAAACTTGTCCGGCTCTTTTTTTGTTGCATTTTTTGCTTTGGCACGGTAATTGCTATTTGATTATGAGGGAGTGAATATTCACAATCAAGGAGGAGGTTTTGGGAATGGACCAGGTAAATGATAAGATCAAGCAATTGTCAGGACTGATCGGTAATACCCCCATGCTTGAAATCAGGTTCAATTACAAAAAACAGCCCAGGGTGCTTTATGCAAAAGCAGAAAACCTGAACATGACGGGAAGCATCAAGGACAGGATGGCATTCCACATCATCAAAAAGGCTTATCAAAGCGGCAGGCTGAAACCGGGTGCTCCGATCGCGGAGGCCACCAGTGGAAATACCGGCATTTCCTTTGCTGCAATAGGCTGCGCCTTGGGCCATCCGGTGACGATCTTCATGCCGGACTGGATGAGTGAAGAGCGTAAGAATCTGATCCGAAGCTTCGGATCGGACATTGTGCTGGTCAGCAAGGAGGAAGGCGGCTTCCTGGGGAGCATCAAAATGTCCGAGGAACTGGCTGCAAAGGATGGAAACACTTTTCTCCCCTGCCAGTTCTCTAATGAAGACAACCCGGAAGCCCATTATGAAACCACCGGGCCGGAAATCTGGTGGCAGCTGAAAGCGGCAGGGCTTACCCCCGACGCTTTTATTGCCGGGGTCGGTACCGGGGGAACCATTATGGGGATAGGCAGATTCATGAAGGAAAAGGATAGCAGCATCAGGGTCTATCCGCTGGAGCCTTCAAATTCTCCCACAATAACAACTGGCTATAAGGTAGGAAAGCACAGGATACAGGGTATTTCCGACGAATTTATACCCCAGATCGTCAAGCTGGACCAAATGGACGAGGTCATCAGTGTGGACGACGGAGACTCTATTATAATGGCTCAGAAGCTTGCAGGCAAGCTGGGCCTTGGAGTGGGGATATCCTCCGGCGCCAACTTCATCGGAGCGTTGATGGTACAGGAAAAGCTAGGTGCTGACGCTGTGGTAGTCACTGTTTTTGCAGACGATAACAAGAAATATCTGAGTACCGACCTGATGCGCCAGGAGCCCGTAAAACCCGGATTTTTGTCACCGGATATCGAGCTGCTCAGCGTCAAGGCAATCAAAAGGACATGCTTTACCTGCTGTAAGCCTTCGGAATGCGTGGAGAGATGCATGTTTATGGAAATGCGTGCGGAAAGTGCCTGCTGTAAAAACTAACCGGGTGAAATGGGATAATACATAACCCAAATAACCCGGATTGCCTGATGGAGCATATACAGAATTATCAGAAAACGGTTATTTTACAAGAAAATTATTTTGGCACAGATATTGCTATATATGAATAAAGCATAATTGAGGAGGAATGGAAATGAATTTTGAAACAATGTTGATACATGGGGGCGTAGAAGGAGATGAGCGTACCGGTGCTGTAAATGTTCCTATCTACCAGACCTCTACCTATAAACAGCTTGGTATAGGCGAGCACAAAGGCTATGACTATTCCAGGGCCGGAAATCCGACCAGGGAGGCTTTGGAAAAGCTGATTGCAGAGATGGAAGGGGGAGTAGCCGGCTTCGCATTTGGTTCGGGCATGGCGGCTATATCCACTGTATTGATGCTTTTCAGAAGCGGAGACAAAATACTGATCTCCGACAATATATATGGAGGCACCTTCAGGGTGCTGGACAAGGTTTTCTGCAATTTCGACCTGAAATATGAAATAGTAAATACCAATGATGAAAAAGCGATTCTCGACAAAATCGATGAAAATGTCAAGGGGATCTATATAGAGACTCCGACAAATCCTACCCTGGGTATTACCGATATTGCCAAGGTCACAGCACTGGCCAAGAGCAAAGGGCTGCTGACCATAGTAGACAATACCTTCATGACCCCTTATCTGCAAAAACCCATCGAACTGGGCGCCGACATAGTCGTTCATAGTGCCACCAAGTACCTTGGCGGACACAGCGACATGATAGCCGGACTGGCGGTGGTCAATTCCCAGGAGCTTGCCGAGAAAGTATACTTCCTGCAAAAATCCGTAGGAGGAATATTGAGTCCCAATGATTCCTACCTGCTTATCAGAAGCATCAAGACCTTGGCGGTAAGAATGGACAGACACCTTGAAAATTCAGAGTTCATAGCGGAATATCTACAGAAAAACGAAGCGGTTGAAAAAATTTACTATCCGGGTCTTCCGGGACATGAAGGCTATGAGCTCCAGAAAAAACAGGCCAAAGGACCCGGTGCGATGATTTCCTTCATCTTGAAGCCGAACTACGATATCAACAAGTTCGTTAAAAGCCTTCATATTATCACGTTGGGAGAAAGCCTGGGGGGAGTCGAGTCCCTGCTGACTCATCCGGCATCCATGACCCATGGCGCTATCCCTTATGATCTGAGGCAGAAGATGGGAATTGTCGACGAACTGGTAAGGCTGTCTGTAGGCATAGAAAACAAGCAAGATCTTATCGATGACCTTCAGCATGCCATAAATTGCGCAAAAGCGTAATAAGCGGAGGAGCAGTATGGATAGGATGATCGAGCTTCGCTGGCACGGCAGGGGCGGACAGGGTGCCAAGACTGCCGCGCTGCTCCTGGCGGATGCCGCCTTCAATACAGGGAAATATGTCCAGGGGTTCCCGGAATACGGCCCTGAAAGAATGGGTGCACCGATTACCGCCTATAACAGGATCAGCGATGACAGGATCACAGTGCATTCAAACATTTATGAGCCGGACTATGTAGCCGTAATAGACGAGACCCTTTTAAAATCCGTGGCGGTGACTGCGGGACTCAAGGAATCAGGTGCTATCGTGATCAATACCCCCAAGACCAGGGACCAAGTCAAAGAATTCCTTGCAGGCTACAAGGGTAAAATCTGCACCCTTGACGCCCGGAGGATATCGGAGGAGAACCTGGGAAAGAACTTCCCCAATATCCCGATGCTCGGTGCAATAGTGAAGATAAGCGGGCTGATGGAGGAGGAAAAGTTTCTGGCAGACATGCGGGAAGCGCTGGCGCACAAGTTCGCTTCCAAGCCTGAGGTTATCGAAGGGAATATCCGGGCGCTTAAAAAGGCTATGGAGGAGGCTGGCAGGCTGTGAGAAACAAAAAAGGAATTGAAATCACACCGGAAATAGCCTGGCAGGATATCACACCGGGCGGAATCATATGTGACAGCGGATGCGCATATCATTTTAAAACAGGAGACTGG
>JAEXXN010000416.1 GCA_023405875.1 Bacillota bacterium
GGTCACCGCCGCCATGGAAAGCTCGTCGGCGGTCTTGGAGGCCGACATCATCAGAGGCACATAGATACATTCCATAGTCATGGCGGGGCGTATCAGCAATCCCGCCAGATTCGGGGAAACATCCCGCATGCGCATGGCAGCTTTGATATAGCCCCAGTCCTCTCTTACCGCAGGCAAATAGCGCAGCATCACCGCCAAAGGAATTACCAGCTTTTTCGGTACATGTATCCGGTACATTGCGCACATAAACTCCGTAACCTTTGTGGTGGAAATCACAATTCCCGCCATCATGCCGCAGGGATACACCTTATGTACAAGCCCCATAAAAGCTATAAAGGTTATCCGCAGGCTGCCCTCCATGGACCCAAGCACCAGCATGGTCAGGCCGTAAACGCTTCCATAGGCCAAAAGGGAAACGAGGCTATAACGTATGCAGCCGCAGAATATACCGGTAATGGCAATAAGGCTGACCAGCCCAAGCTCATAAGCCAGCGAAGGAGCCATAGAGGCGGATAAAATAATCATAATAATGATAAACAGCTTGGTTCTGGGGTCAAGAGAAAGCAGCTGCCTTTTTTCGGCTTTCCTCATGCTGTGATTCCCGCTTTTTCAAATTGCTTTTTCAGAAGCTTGTTTCCTACCCATCCGCTGAACCCGGCGACTGCAAATGTACCGGCAAGAATAGTGACCAGCATCCAATCCGGTGCGGCGGCGGTCATTGTGTCAATGTAGGCTTGCTCTGTTCCGTTTTTAAGCATGGTACTGGCCCAGCCGCCGGGGTTGATGAAAAATACAATATAACTTCCCGTTGCGCCCAGGCAGAGCAGCATATAGGACAGGATGTTCATTTTAATATTCCGGTACTTTTTGCTTCCGGCAACCAGATCCGCGATAAAACCCATAAGCATATATCCGAGGTTCATTGCCCAATGCATACCGGTCGCAAAAAAGATAATACCCACAATTATGCCAAGAATTGTAATGGCCCAGCGTTTGGGAACCTTCGCCACCAGCAGAAGAAATATAGGACCGCAGAGCAGTGCGGAGCCCATAGGCATGTAGAAGGTCAAAACGGGGTTGGGAGCGAAGGGAAGTCCGCCAATCATTATAAAAATAAAGAATAAAGCCGTAAATATGCCCGTTGTCACAAGGTCCTTTACGGTCAGGCCCTTTTTTCCGCTCAATGCTTGATTCGTCATGATGAAATTCCTCCTTGATTTTGCTTTTTCTCCCCCTTATTGACGGGACAGAAAGGACATGCTATAGTTTAGTTAGTATTATCTAACTATCTAAAACAACTATACTCCTTGCAGCAATAAAGGACAATCGGATAAAGCAATGTTCGTCTTTTCCTGACAATAAAGCGTCTGATCGTGATAAAAGGACAGTGATTAAATTGGGAGATATTATTAAAGATGTTTATGGGCCTATATTAATAGAGCAGGGCTTCACCCACCAACCGGATAATCACAGATTTGGAGAAACAGGCCTGTGCTGGAGCCTGTCTCCGGAAATAGGAGAGGGCTTTTATTGGATCTATGCTCAAAAAAATCTGTTCAACATTAAAATCCATGATTTTTATTTTCATGAAGATTCTTTTCTGGAGTTTCAGCTTCCGGAGTGCCTGAACATTACGCAGTATGATTCGATATCCGGTGAGGAGTTGACCCCCTACCGGAGATTAACGGCCGGATGCATCAAGAGTATCATTGGGGGATATAAACCATATAAGATCCTGATACACAAGAAGATTCCGATCCGGTCTGTCGGCATTGAAGTCATGCCGGCGTATTATGAGGATTATCTGAAGAGTCAATATCCGGGAGAATACACCAATCCCTATGAGGCATTTTTATATGTAGGGCAGACGACGAATTTCCCGGAAATGTCAAGGCTGTTGGGACAAGTAAAAAATTACCGTGGGGACGGTATTTCAGCCAGACTGTTTTATGAGGCCAAGGTCACCGAGGCGGTCGCCCTGGTGGTGGAGAGGCGGAAAAAAAACCAGGTGAGACCGGCGGTCAAGCTTTCCAATCCGGATATCCGGCAGATGGAAACCGTAACCTCATACATAAACGATCATTACGCGTTTGAACTACCCCTGGAACGCCTTTCAAAAATCGCCTGTATGGGCACAACCAAGTTCAAAGCCAGCTTTAAACAGCTACACGGCTGTACTGTCACAGAATATATACAGCAGCGCCGGATGAGCCAGGCGGAGCATTTGCTTTCTTCAACGGATCTGACCATCGGTCAAATTGCGAAAACCGTGGGTTACTCGAATGCCGGACGCTTTGCCGAACTGTTTCGTTTAAGCACCGGTTTACTGCCTGGCCAATACCGGAAGATGTCTCTCAAATAATAATGCACCCCTTGTCAATGAATGAACATTGGCAGGGGGTGCGGTTTCTACCGTTTAATCGGGAGGTTTTCCACTACATAATCATATATTTCATTATGAATGTCTTCGATGCTTCTTAAAAAGCTGCCGTCTATACACTCTATCCTTTTCCAGTTATACTTTTCTGCAATACGGCAGGCATTCAAGTATGTCTTTCTCAGATATTCAGTGTCGCTTTCGTGTATATCCTTCTTGGAGCCTCCTGTTATCTTGTTGCTTCTGCTGGACATAAGTCCGTTGCTGATAACAGGCGGTACATCCAGAAAAATAACCATATCGGGAACAGGCAGTCCCAGCTTGACAAATTCCAGGTCCCAAAGCCAATCCAGATAATTGTTTCTTTCTGCCTCGTCTTGAATCTTGGAGGCCTGGTGTACCATGTTGGAGGTCGTATACCTGTCGGCAAGCACTACCCCCCCATTTTCGTAGTATCTCTTCCATTCCTTCATATATGAGGCATAACGGTCCACCGCATAAAAGGTTGATGCGGCGTACGCATTCACATCATCAGGCCTGTATCCGAACTCTCCGTTCAGGTACATTTTCACCAGTGCCGACGAACTGCTTTTGTAATTAGGGTACTCCACCTTTCTGATGCCGTACTTTTCAGCTTTCATCCTGGCAAAGAGCTTTTTGGTCTGCGTAGCCTTTCCGCTGGCATCACTGCCTGCCTCTATAATAATGAGCTTCCCCTTCATATTTTACTCTCCAAATATATTATAGTTTTTCTATCATCCGGTATATGACACTCTTTATCTTTTCATTGTTTGCACTGAACACCCTGTATACTTCCTCTTCGGTGACAGGCTTGATATCCGCATTTCCTTCCAGTCCTGCATCATAATCGGTTATAAGCGATATATTCACATAAGGGATTTCCAGCTCCTTAGCCAGGAT
>JAEXXN010000437.1 GCA_023405875.1 Bacillota bacterium
AAAAAGGGGAAACAGGTGCTTAACGGCAAGAATGCAGTCAGATTTGCAAGGTTCAGGTCCGGCTATCCCGATCAGGACCTTGGAAGGATAAAAGCCCAGCAGCAGCTTATCAAGGCGTTTATCGACAAGCTTACAAGCCCCAGTGTAATACCAAAGGCTCTGAATATTGCAGATGCAATGGCCAAATGCATCAAAACCAACCTTGATAATAGCGACATAGCACATTACGCCATGAAGATCAAAGACATAAAAATGGAGAATATAAAGTTCTATACGCTTCCCGGTGTAGATGGATATAAGAATAAGGTATCATATTATTTCCACGATGAAGACAAACTAAAGGAAATGATGATGCAGATAAGAATAGACCTGGGAGTGGCTTCCGAGGAAGAGAAAAACACCTTTGAGGCCCAGAAGGTAATTGAAAAGGATAAAATAAAAATACAGATATTGAATGGCGCAAAGAAAGCCGGACTTGCATCAAAATTGAGGGAAGAGCTTAAGGAAAAAGGTTATTCCGCTATTTCAATCGGTGATACCGGAGACGGAAGCTATGAATACTCAAAGGTTGTGGACAGAAGCGGAGATAAGGATAAGCTGCAGGTGGTATCCCAGGATTCAGGGATTAACATTGTCGATAGTGATATTGACATTGCATGTGGTTATGATATAACAATAATTATAGGAAAAGACAGAGTAAACGGAGGGATGTAATTGTTTTCAATATCAACTGAAATGGCTAACAAGGCTGTTGAGCTTTTAAAAGGCAAGAAGGCCAGCGATATAAGACTGCTTGATATCCATGAGCTTTCAACAATAGCAGATTATTTTATAATTGCAACCGGAAATTCTACCACGCAGGTTCAGGCTATGAGTGATGAACTGGAGGAAAAAATGGACCTGGCAGGTTATGAGATGCATCACAAGGAAGGCTTCAGGAATGGAAGATGGATATTGCTTGACTTTGGAAATATAATAGTCCATTTGTTCCATGATGAAGAAAGGCAGTTTTACAACCTGGAAAGACTGTGGGTGGATGCAAAAACAATTCTTGTAGATAGTGAGTAGCTCCAAATTTAATATTGTTTAGGGGTGTTAGTATGAGTAATAATTTGCATCCTATACTGAAAAGCATGATGCCGATGGTTGAAGGAATAGCAAATACATTTGGAAAGAACTGTGAAGTCATACTTCACGATATAAGGTATCCTCAAAGCTCTATAATTGCTATAGCAAATGGGCATATCACCGGCAGGACTGTCGGAGGTCCCATGAGCGAGTACGGCTTGGCAACTCTCCGCAAAGGGCAGTTTGACAGGCCGATAGTGAACTATTCCAAGAAAACCAAAGACGGAAAGCTTCTGAAGTCCACCTCATTGTTTGTAAAGGACGAAAATGGCAGCCTTATAGGTTTTTTATGCATTAACTATGATATTTCTGAGCTTACCATTGCCAAAAATATAATTAACGACCTGACAAATATAGTAGATGTGATGGATTTCCCCGAAAATGACGAGGAGACCTACGGAAGTACAGTCAATGAGATGCTTAGCAGTATAGTGAACAAAACCCTGGAATCGGTAGGGAAGCCTGTTGCTTTCATATCAAAAGAGGAGAAGGTCAACATAGTCCAGCTTCTGGATGAAAAGGGAGTATTCCTTATAAAGGGTGCAATCGATTATGTAGCAAAGGTATTGTGCGTTTCCAGGTACACTGTTTATAATTATCTGGATGAGATAAGAGTAAATGATTAAGGCTTTATATAAACGGGTGCATATTCACAGAGCGTGATATGCACCCGTTTGTTTTTAAAAATTTTCGCAGGACTGGCATTATACACATATATCCTGCATATTATATTTTTGGTGTATAGATAGGATATACAACTAATATAATATGGGGGAATGTATATGACTGTAATAAGAGAAAGAAACGGGCAGGCGCTGGTCAGGTATGATGTTCCTGAGACCTCAGGCAAGAAGCATGATATGCGTTATGAATGGTGGTTCAACACCGATAAGATGAGAAAGGGAGTCAAGCTGGAGGAGGAAAACGGGAAAACACGCATTTACTGTTTTGAATTCAAAGGCAGCTATAAGGAATACTGGCTAATGGAGGAGTTTGACCGGAGAGTTCCAAAGCATAAGGTTGTATAGTGGAATTATTTATTATAAAATATAAACAGAAAGCTATAAACCATAAGAAAAAATATTTAGAGGGAGGAACTTGTGATGAAAGAAATCATTACGACTGAAAAAGCTCCGGCTGCCATAGGACCGTATTCCCAGGCAGTAAAGTATGGAAATCTGATATTTACCTCAGGTGCTCTGGGCATTGATCCTGCTACAGGTGCATTTGTTGAAGGGGGCATCCAGGCACAGACAAGGCAGTGCCTTGAAAATCTGAAAGCTATTCTTGAGGCTTCAGGAAGCAGTCTCCGGAATGTGATAAAAGCCACAGTTTTTATTAAAGACATGAACGACTTTCCAAAGATAAACGAGATCTATGGTCAGTATTTCACCGAAGAGCAGCCGGGAAGGTCCTGCGTGGAGGTTGCAAGACTGCCGAAGGATGGACTGATAGAGATCGAGGTCATAGCCTATATAGGATAGAAAAAAAGCGCCGATTGCTTGTTGAGCATTCGGCGCCGTTTTTATCTTTTTATATAAGATACGCTTTTGTATCTTTTTCTTTTTGCTTTGCGCAGAGTAACGATGGTCCTATACAGAAGGAAGACCGGGACAATCAGCCAAAGCCATTTGAAGTTCAGCTCCAGACTTATTTTTTCGGGAGTATCGATTTCCACTGAGGATACCAGGTCTACTCTTTTGACTTCAGCTCCGTCCACGGTGATAATCATTTCTCCAAGGGGTTGCCCCTTTTTTAACGGCTTTTCTATAGCCTCCCTGGTTACGATATCGGTTTTTACCTTATCCCTTTCGGCCTGGGAAAGAAGAAGGGAGCAATCTTCCGAAGCCAGAAGGTTTATTTTTTCTTCAACATTTTTGACGGAAACAGAGGTTACTATCTGATCCTTCTCCAGAAGGCCTATCTTCTCAAAATTTGCAAAGCCATATTCAAATAACGCAACAGTGTCACTGTATATATTCTGTCCTTCAGCTCCCATTACAACTGATATAAGCTCAATATCGCCTTTTTTTGCACCGCCTACCAGGCACTGCTTTGCTTTAACCGTATAACCCGTCTTGATGCCTGTAGCATATTCATATCTTAATTTATCATAGGTTTGCCATATCAGCTTGTTGCTGTTTGTAATATAATTTCTTTCCTCCTGCTTGTTTGTTTTGGGAATGGTATATTTGACTTCCTTTACAACGCTTCTGAATTTATCCAGTGTCATCCCGTACTTTGCAATCATTGCAAGATCCCTTGCGGTGGTGTAGTGGTTGTCATTGTGAAGGCCGTTGGGATTTACAAAGTTTGTATTTGTAGCACCCAACTCTGAAGCCCGCTTATTCATAAGCTTGGCGAATTCCTCTACAGAGCCTGAGATATGCTCAGCTATGGCTACAGCCGCATCATTGGCTGATTCCAGCATAAGAGCATACAACAACTGCTCCATGGTCAGCTGTTCACCGGGAATCAGGTATATCTGACTGCTTCCCCTTTCTATAAGGGAAGGATTCACACCTACTGTTATCATATCCTCCAGCTTGCCGTTCTCAATTGCAAGAATTCCTGTCATCACTTTTGTAGTACTGGCAGGATAGTGCTTTTCATCTGCATTCTTCTCATAGAGTACCTTACCCGTTTCTGCATCTATCAGAATTGCAGTAGGGGCGGTGACCACCGGGGAGTCTCCGTAAACCGGTATAAAAGATATAACAAGGCTGAGTAGCGTAATATATATAATAAATCTCTTCATTAATTCCTCCTGAATTAAGTATAAAAACTGCAGCAAATATGTAAGTAATATTGGTACTGTAGGATTGACCTTTTTAGTATACCAAAAAAATCCGTTATTGACATCACTTTGTCAGAAATTTGTTGAGAAAAATAGATGACAATATATAAAAAATATATTATAATTTGTAAAAAAAGTAAATATATAACATATATTTGCGGCAAGGAGGAATAGTATGATATATGTCACAAGAACTCACAAAGCGATGCTC
>JAEXXN010000461.1 GCA_023405875.1 Bacillota bacterium
CCATAATGACTTTGGACTTGCATCAGCCTGCACTATAGCTTGTCTGAAAGAGGGTGCCGATTGTGCGCATGTTACGGTAAACGGTCTTGGGGAAAAGTCCGGCAACACTGACATTGCCGAGCTTGCCATTGCTCTCCACGGCCTTTACGGCATTGAAACGAAGCTTAAACTGGAAGAATTATTCAGCCTTAGCAAGCTTGTGGAAGAAATATCCCAGATCCCGGTATCACCTATGCGTCCGGTTGTCGGCGATAAGGTCTTTACCCGCGAAAGCGGGCTGGTAGTGGCTCAGATGCTTGCTTACCCCCCGTCGGTCGAAGGTTATGCGCCTGAGGTAGTCGGAAGGCAGAGGGATGTTTCATTGGGTAAAAAGAGCGGCAAAAAATCCATTGAATATGCTCTTGAGCAGGTAAAGGTTCAAATATCAGAAGATAAGCTTGATATTCTCCTTGATGAAGTAAAAAAGTTCAGTACAAGTAAAAAAGGAGCGGTAAGCATGGAGGAATTCAAATCAATGGCTCTGAAGCTTAAAAGCTGAAAACTTAAATGGGTAAGTCTTGCCGGACCGGGCCTTGTGCGGTGCCAGCAAGAAAAATGAGACTCCTTATCAGGGGTCTTTTTTTATTTAAAGCTTTGAAAACATTGGCAATTGATATAAAATAAATTGGAGAACAATAATTATATTAATATATATTATCAGGGAGAGATCGATTTGGACATAAGTAAGAAAAAATACAAAATGCTGGTTACAGACATGGATTATACGTTGCTGAACAAAGACAAGCAAATTTCCGAAAGAAACGGGGAAGCTGTAAGAAGGGCAATTGAAAAAGGTGTTCATATGGTAGTGGCTACAGGCAGGATATATACCTATGCCAGAGTATATGCAAAGCTGCTGGGAGTGAGTACCCCTATAATAGCCAGTAATGGGGCTATAATAAGGGAAGCTGTCTTTAACAATCCGTCGGATACCGAAAAAACTATATTCAAGGATACGCTGAATACCGGGGCGCTCAGGGAAATGATAAGACTGTCCCATAAATACGGGCTTTTCTGCCATTTTTTCACTGAGGACACCATTTATGCCGAAAAGCTTGTAAATGTTTCGCTTCGCTATACCGAATGGAACAAGTACCTGGGTCAGGAGGACAAGGTACAGGTAAAAATCGTCAACGACATTGAAAAGGCTTTGCTGCAGGAGGAGGTCAAAATCCTCAAGGCTGTAGTAGTGGACAGCGACAGCGAAAAGTTGCGGTGCTTGCGGAATGAAATAGAGGCTACAGGCACAGTTTCGGTAAGCCAGTCAATGAAGGATAATCTGGAAGTAATGAACATAGGCGTAACAAAAGGCAATGCCGTCAAAATACTTGCAGACAGGTACGGGCTCCAAAGAGAAGATATAATCGCCATAGGGGATAATGAAAACGACATAAGCATGATCCGGTATGCAGGTCTTGGAATCGCCATGGGGAATGCAGAGGAAGTGCTGAAGGAAGCTGCCGATTATATAACCGGTGATTACCAGGCCGACGGTGTGGCAGAAGCCATAGAACGGTTTATTTTGTAGTTTTTCCCTTCTCAAAATATTTGTTTTACTGGGTTTATATATTATGTTAACATAAGGATACATAATATATACAGTTAACATAAGAACGGACAAATATTTTTTGAGGGAAGAGAAATATGAAGAAAGCTTTTCTGTTTGTTGTTGCAGTAATATTAATAGCTGTATATATGGATTACATTAATACAAGCATGCCTGTTGCGCTGGAGAAAAAGCTCCTTGAGGAGGACCGGGCCGAAGCTGTTGCCGATACCTCTCCTGTAATCAAGGTGATGACTTACAATATTCACAGGGGGATAAACAGAAAGGGGCAGCTGGACCTGGATGGGATAGCGGCAGTTATAAAAGACTCAGGAGCGGAGATAATAGCCCTTCAGGAGGTAGAGCGGTTTTCTATAAGAACCGGATTCAGGGACCAGATCAAATATATAGCGGACAAGCTTTCGATGCAATATGCTTTTGGAAAAAGCTTAAATATTCTCAACGGTGAGTACGGCAACGGAATATTAAGCAAATATCCCATTGAGGAATATGAAGTTAATGAACTGCCCTCGGAGGGGGAGCAAAGGACTCTGTTAAAAGCGGGACTCAATATAAATGGGAGAAGGATATCCATTTATAATACGCATCTGGGGCTCAATCAGAGTGAAAGAAATGGGCAGATCGAAGAAATAGTGAAGCTGGTGGAAGCAGATAAATATTTTGTGATCACAGGAGATTTCAATACAAAGGCGGACAAGCTCGGCCCCATTACTGAAAGCTATATTGATTGTGCAAGCTTTGGGGATAATTATAACAGAGCTACCTTTGAAGAAGACGGGCTGAAGGAACGGATAGATTATATATTTGCATCAGGGGAGTTTGAGATAAAAGCATATGATGTACCTGTCTCAGAAGCATCCGACCACTATCCCGTAATAAGTATTTTAAAATTTATAGATTGAATGCGCTTAAACCATTATCATAGGGCATGGGGCGAATTCAATAAAATATTTACGCAAAATATATGGATTGACGCAAGTCAATCTTTTTTTTGTAAACAATAAAGGTATGACATTGGAATCTATAAAATTTCAAAGGAGTTGTTTTTATGCCCTTTAACCCCAAAAGAGTATTGTTTGAGCAGGATGCCCTTAAATATCCCCTTGGCAGAAAGCTTTTTGACCTGTTCACCAATAAGGATGTTGAAATAAGCATGCTTAAATCCCATAACAGAGTTTCGGATATACCTGGCAAGACACCACAGCAGGCATATTCGGAGGGTAAAAGCACCCTTGTGGTAGGTATAAGGCGCACCCTGAATTTTGAGGGCTGCAAACCTTCCGCTCACTACCAGCTGCCTCTTGCGACAGGCTGCATGGGTATGTGCATGTACTGTTACCTGAATACCCAGCTGGGGAAAAAGCCCTATATGAGGGTATATGTGAATGTTGATGAAATACTTGCAAAAGCCGCCGATTATATAAAGGCGCGGGAGCCGGAGGTTACATTTTTTGAGGGAGCAGCTACCTCTGATCCGGTGCCCGTTGAGCCGTATACAGGCACCCTTCTGCAAACAATAAATTTCTTTGGGAAGCAGGAGCTGGGGAGGTTCAGATTTGTGACTAAATATACCGACATTGAGGGAATACTCGGCGCCGAGCACAATGGGCATACCACAGTGAGGTTCAGCCTCAATTCGGCAAATATAATAAAAAAATATGAGCACAAGACTGAAAGCATGGAGGCAAGGGTGCTTGCAGCACAAAAAATTGCAGAGCACGATTATCCCCTGGGGTTTATAATAGCGCCGGTATTTCTTTATGAAGGCTGGAAGAAGGACTATGATGAATTGCTCCGGGAGATGCAGGATAAGCTGGGTGCGTACAGGGACAGGAATATAAGCTTCGAAATAATATCCCACAGGTTTACGGCAAGGGCAAAGAAGAATATAAATGAGATATTTACCGAAAATGATTTGCCTATGAATGAGGAGGAAAGGCGCTTCAAATACGGGCAATTCGGCTAT
>JAEXXN010000038.1 GCA_023405875.1 Bacillota bacterium
CAGTTAACAGTGCGGACTTTATAGCATGCCATAATCAGGCATATGTCAATAAATATGATCTTCTGGCCGGAATAAAGAAGGGCGGAAAGTTCCTGCTCAACTGCATATGGAACGAGGAAGAACTGGAAAAGCAGCTGCCTGCAAACCTGAAGAGGGCTATTGCAAATAACAACGTTGAATTTTATATCATAGACGCTGTAGATATAGCCAAGGAACTGGGTCTTGGCGGCAGAATAAACATGATAATGCAATCCGCTTTCTTCAAGCTTGCTGAAATCATCCCGGTTGAAGAGGTAGCAAAGCATTTGAAGAAAGAGGTTGAAAAATCCTACGGGAGCAAGGGACAAAATATCGTTGACATGAACAACCTTGCAATCGATAAAGGCTTCGGAAGCATGAGAAGGGTAGAGGTCCCATCCGCATGGAAAACGGCGGAAGACTCTGAAACCCAGAGTAATCCCGGAATGCCTGAATTCATTGAAAAAGTCATACTTCCAATGAACAGGCAGGAGGGCGACAAGCTTCCGGTAAGCGTATTCAACGGACGTGAGGACGGTTCCTTCCCTCTCGGCGTTACAGCCTGGGAGAAGCGCGAAATAGCAATTGCAGTTCCCAAGTGGGAGCCCTCCAAGTGTATACAGTGCAACCAATGCTCTTATGTCTGTCCTCATGCTGTAATAAGGCCGACTCTGCTTAATGAAGAGGAAATGAAAAAAGCCCCCGCAGGCTTTGAGGCTATACCGGCGACAGGCTTTAAGGGAATGCAGTACCATCTGGCAATTTCCGGGCAGGATTGCACCGGCTGCGGCAGCTGTGTGGAAAATTGCCCTGCAAAGCAGAAGGCCATAACAATGGAGCCATTTGCGGAGAACAGGGAGAAATATATTGCAGACTGGAATTTTGCCAAGGACATAGTAACCAAGGAGATCCCGAAGAATGTTACAGCTACCGTCAAAGGAAGCCAGTTCCTGAAACCGTTGCAGGAATTCTCGGGAGCTTGCGCAGGCTGCGGAGAAACACCCTATGCCAAGCTGGTTACACAGCTTTTCGGCGACAGGATGATGATATCCAATGCAGCGGGCTGTTCAACAGTATGGGGCGGATCACCGCAGGTATCCTATACGACAAACGAGAAGGGCTACGGACCGTCATGGGGCTTCTCGCTGTTTGAAGATAATGCAGAGTACGGCTTCGGTATGTACCTGGGAGTCAAGAAGCTTAGAAACGCTGCCCGCAATCTGGCTCTTGAAGCAATAGACGCCGGAGTAAGCTCCAGGGTGGAAGAAGCCCTGAAGGCATGGCTGGAAGGCTTCAGCACTTCGGAAGGGACCAGGGAGCGTGCAGACAAATTGGCTGCCGTGCTGGAAGAAGAAAAAGGGAACAACGAGCTTCTGAACAAGCTGTATGACAGCAGGGATTACTTTATAAAGAGATCCCACTGGGTATTCGGCGGCGACGGCTGGGCTTACGATATCGGATATGGCGGCCTGGACCACGTGCTGGCGTCGGGAGAAGATGTAAACGTACTGGTATTTGATACCGAGGTTTACTCAAATACAGGAGGCCAGTCCTCCAAGGCGACTCCTACCGCAGCAATAGCGGAATTTGCTTCAAGCGGTAAGAATACAAGGAAGAAAGACCTGGGTATGATGGCCATGAGCTACGGTTATGTATATGTGGCGCAGATAGCCATGGGGGCCGACAAGAACCAGACCCTCAAGGCCATAATGGAGGCTGAAAGCTATCCCGGACCTTCATTGATAATCGCCTATTCACCTTGCATAAACCACGGAATAAAGGCGGGTATGTCCAAGTCACAGCCTCAGTCCAAGGAAGCGGTAGAAGCCGGATACTGGTCGCTGTACCGTTATAATCCGCAGCTTGAAGAACAGGGCAGCAACCCCTTCTCACTGGATTCCAAAGCACCTTCAAAGGATCTCAAGGAATTCATGCTGAGCGAGGTCAGGTTCTCCTCCTTGTACAAGGTATCCCCGGAAGCAGCCGACGCGCTGTTTGAGAAGGCACAGGCCGATGCCAAGTTCAGATATGACAGATATGCGGATCTGGCAAAGCGGTAAAAATAACGTTTTCGCGAAATATATTAGGAGGCTTTAATTATGAACTACTTGTCTAATATTGCCCTGAATTATCCTGCTTCGGGTATCAGAAAGATGTTCGACCTGGCACAAAAATATGATGATGTAATCAAGCTGACGGTTGGAGAACCCAATTTTGATACACCGGTGAACATAAAGGAAGCGGCAAAAAGAGCCATTGACGAAGGCTATACCCACTATTGCCCCAATGCAGGGCTGCCGGAGCTCAGAGAAGCTATTGCAAGGGAATATGTAAAATATTCAAAGGATTATACCTTTGAAAATGTTATGATAACGGTAGGCGGGATGGAAGCCATTACAATGTGCCTGCTTGCTACCGTAAACCCCGGTGACGAGGTAATAATCCCCGACCCCTGCTTCCCCAACTATGTGGGTCAGGTCATGGTTGCCGGAGCAATACCTGTGAGCGTACCGGTATACGAAGAAAATGATTTCAACATAAAGGCCGAGGATATAGAAAAAGCTATAACTCCCAAAACAAGAGCCATTTTGTTGAACTCTCCCAGCAATCCTTTAGGCTCGGTAATAAGCAAGGAAGAGATAATCAAGATTGCCAGGGTGGTAGAAAAGTATAATCTGATAGTATATTCCGATGAAGTATATGACAAATTGGTTTTTGATAATGTGGAGTATTTCAGCATGGCGCAGATTCCGGAGCTCAGGGACCAGGTGCTGGTGATCAACAGCTTCTCCAAGACCCATGCAATGACAGGCTGGAGAATAGGTTATATCGTGGGCAACAAGGATATCATAGCGGTTATGCCGAAGCTGCAGGAAGGGATCGTTTCCTGTGTATCCACCTTTACACAGAGGGCAGCTCTTGAAGCCATCAACGGAAGCCAGGCTGCGGTTAATAGCATGTATGCCGACTATTTAAGACGAAGAGATATATTGATAGACGGCCTGAACGCCATACCCGGGATAAGCTGCAAAAAGTCTCCGGGAAGCTTCTATGCCTTCGCAAACATGAAGGCCCTTGGAATAAGCTCCATGCAGTTTGCGGAGGAGCTTGTGAAAAATGCCAAAGTAGTCGTCGTACCCGGCTCCGCTTTCGGAAGCATGGGAGAAGGCTATTTCCGAACCGTATTTGCAAACTCCGATGAAAATTTGAAGGAAGCTGTACGGAGAATCGGTGACTATGTAAGAAAGACCTACTAATATCCCGCCATCATGTTTATATGCCGTGCAGCATGACGGCATATAAGCATTATGTATATAAAATTAAATTTATAAAAAAAACAGGAGGTAAGAAATGAATAAGAACATTATGAATCCTTTTTCATTCGTTATGCCAACCAGAATTGAATACGGAAAGGGTATCGTCGAAAAATTACCGGAGATATTGAAGGAATTCAACGTTACAAAGCCTTTATTCATCACAGGAAGCGGAAGCACCAGGAAGGTATTGCTCCCAATGGCCACCAAGTATCTGGACGCAGCAGGCATTCCTTATGAAGTATTCGACCAGATCGAAGCCAACCCCAAGGATTACAATGTTGAAAATGCTGCAAAATATGCTGTTGAAAAGAAAACCGACGGTGTCATCGCATTAGGCGGCGGAAGCCCGATAGATGCAGCCAAAGCTGCTCTTGCTATCATAAGCTACGGCGGAACCTTGAAGGATTACTATGGAAGATGGAAGGTGCCGGGACCGGTACAGCCTTTCTTTGTAATTCCGACAACAGCAGGCTCAGGCAGCGAAGTTACCTTCTCATCAGTTATCACTGATACCGATGAAACCTTCAAGAAGACTGTTAAGAGCCAGCATTTCGGACCCAAGGTTGCACTGCTGGATCCTGACTTTACAATTTCACTTCCGGCAGGTATAACAGCTGCAACAGGTATCGACGCTCTTACCCATGCAATAGAAGCTTACTCCTGCACAGTATCCGAGCCTATTTCCGACGCTTGCGCTCTGTATGCGATCGAGCTTATATCTGAAACGATACGCGAAGCGGTATTTAACCCTACAAACGTAGAAGCAAGATCAGGCATGCTTATGGGAAGCACCCTTGCAGGTATCGCATTCAGCCACTCCGACGTTGCTTCAGTCCACTGTATGGCAGAAGCCCTCGGAAGCTTGTATGATGCTGCTCACGGAGTTTGCAACGCAATACTGCTGCCTTACGTAATGGAATACAACATGGATTACTGTATAGAACAATATGCAAGAATCGGCAGAATACTGGGTTCAACCGCAGCTGACGACAAAACAGCGGCAAAGGATGCAGTAGAATTAGTCAAGAAGATGGTTGCAGACGTTAAATTACCGACGCTCAAAGATCTGGGAATCCAGAATCCTGATATTGAAACATTATCTGCACAGTCTGAAGAAAACGGCTCTACTCCTGACAACCCACGTCCTATCACTAAGAAGGAATATGCTGAGCTTTTCATAAAGGCTTTCAACGACTAAGCAACGGGCCTAAGGTTTAAGGTACAACCGTTAATCAATACAGGTAAAAAATCTTCGTATATGAAGCTTCAAAGGCACCGGGCCGACAAAACCCGGTGCCTTTGTTTTTATATTCACTTTTTACAAACCTCTGTACAGTACTGACTCTACAACTTTTGAAGGTAAAAAGAGAATCGTTATAAAAACTGCCAATAATGCATTATACCTCCAAGTTTGGTATTATATAATAAAAGCAGGCTGTATAAGGCCGAAAGGCATCGGCATTGAGCTGTTCAAGAA
>JAEXXN010000131.1 GCA_023405875.1 Bacillota bacterium
CCGTTGGTCCTTTCAGTCAGCTTGGTAAGTACCGGAGTGAAGGTTATAACCACCAATCCGTTTAAGCTGGCCATCCAGCCAAAGTATTGAGCTCCCATGCTGCCAAAATTCTGCATCGAATGTATCGGCATCAGAAAGTTCCACTGGGAATAGGAAAAATTATATCCAAAGGCGATAACAGCAAAATACAGAAGTATCGGCCTCTTAAGCAGCACCGCTACTATAGAGCCTTCCTCTCTTCTTTCAAGTCTCCTGCTCTCATCCGATATCTCTTCCCTGGTCCTGCCTATTGTCTCCTTTATGAAAAATAGTATCAGGCTTCTTGATATCAGCGCTGCTGCCGCTTCTCCTATAAATACGAGAGGCAGATAGTTCCTGTAAAGGAAGCCCCCCAGCATCGGACCGATGGCGAAGCCTATATTCCAGCCCATATAGCTCAACGCATACGCCCCTGCCCTGTTTTCCGGAACCGTAAGGTCGGCTATAAGGGAATCATGGGCAGGCCCTGCTACGCTCATGCATGCGCTTGCCGCCAGAATAACATATATAAGGGTTATGGACGGCTGAATAAAGCCGCAGGCTAAGTAAAGGAAAGCCGCCAGGGTATCAAACAGCATGATCAGGCGCTTTCTTCCGTAAGTGTCTGCAAGCTTTCCTCCAAGCATTGAAGCCAGCGGATATATCATGCTGTTAAGGCTCAGGTAAAAGCCTGTTTCCGACCTTGACAGACCTATCCTGTCCGTCATCAATATCGTCATAAGCGGCATTACAAAACAGCCCATTGCATTTATAATACGGGCCGCGAATATGACATAGACCTCCTTCGGCATTCCACGGTATGGGCTCAGCAGGTTGTTAATTCTCGACATGGTGTAAAACCCCCCTCATAAAAATAAAGTCATGGAATAAACATATTCCATGACCCAAAACACTTACATATAATTGCTTCATGATCGTCACGGCGTCTCCTTCCGGGAGCAGCCCGCAATCAGAAAAGGTCTATCAGAAGACAAATACTGATAAAGCAGGCCGCAGCTTTAAATTGTTTTGATCTGTTTTTACTATTGCACATATTCTCATGATTGCGGCCTCCTTTCCATTTTTTTCTATATGCTAGTATACTATCAATAGCTAATAACTGTCAATCGGGAAACCTGAACTGTAACACAATGTTAATATGCCTGCATAAATAAGTAGAAATCTTCACATTTGCGGTCTCCAGATGCATCTTTGCTTTTGATGATATATAATAGATAATGATTGAATTAACTTGTTGTGCCGGTTGATAAGCGAGTTTGACGCAGCCCTGTACAAGCTTACAAACTCTTAGCCTCGGAACTTTACACCCGTTATCAACCGGCATAGCAAATTAATCTAAAGACTTTATCAGGCATAACGCTTAACCGGAGGAATTTATGAAGCTGGATTTTTTGTTCAATGACAGGCATTTTTTCACCCAAATGTTCAGGCTTGCCCTTCCTATAACCCTGCAGAACTTTGTGTTGTCTTCTCTCAACCTGGTGGACTCCATAATGATCGGAGGCCTTGGTGAAAGTGCTATTGCAGGGGTAGGCCTTGCGAATCAATATTATTTCCTTCTGAACCTGTTGCTTTTCGGCATTGTAAGCGGTTCCTCAATATTCACGGCTCAATACTGGGGCAGCAGGGATATAAAAAATATAAGAAAGGTCCTCGGTATATGTATTATCACAGGTGGAGCCGGTGCACTGGTTTTTACCATTGCAGGGCTTCTCTTCCCGGCAGAAATACTGGGCATATTCTCTGAGGATCAGACTGTTATAGCCCTGGCAAATGAATATCTGAGGATAGTGCTCTTCAGCTATGTGATCATGGCCGTATCCTTTGCGTATTCTTTCAGCCTCCGCAGTACAGGGGATGTTAAGATTCCCCTGGTTGTCAGCACCATAGCCCTGGGTATCAATACAATACTCAACTACCTGCTCATATATGGACATTTCGGATTTCCTGCTATGGGAGTCGCAGGCTCTGCCGTCGGTACGGTCATAGCCCGTGTCATAGAGCTTGTACTGCTTTTATTTGCCGTTTACTCAAAAAATACTGTGCTGGCTGCCTCCTTCCATGAGCTTTTTGGGCAGGCCGCCGGCTTTGCGAAGCAATTTTTCAAGGTAACCCTTCCGGTTATTCTCAATGAGTCAATGTGGGGCCTGGGTATGACCATGTATGCAATCGTATATGCACGTATGGGCACTGATGTATTTGCTTCCACCAATATTACAGGTACGGTGGAAAAAATCGTTTGGGTCGTATTCATGGGCATCGGCAACGCTTGTGCCATAATGATCGGTAATAAGATAGGCTCAGGGAATGAGAAGGAGGTTTTTTTGTACGCCAAGCGCTTCGCCATACTCGGGCCTGCTGCGGCAGTCGTTATAGGAGCTTTTGTCATAGCCATATCTCCATGGGTGCTCGCGCCCTATAAGGTTTCTCCTGCGGTACTGGAATACGCCCGGCTGAACCTGGTGTTTTTCTGCCTTTTCATGTGGGCAAAGGTATTCAACTATATAAACGTAATAGGTATACTCAGGAGCGGCGGGGACACCACCTTCTGCCTGCTGCTTGATACAGGCGGAGTCTGGATTATCGGTATCCCTATGGCCTTTATCGGGGGCCTGGTCCTGGAGCTGCCGATATATATCGTTTATGCGCTGGTGCAGATAGAAGAGGTAGTGAAGTTTATCATCGGAATACCAAGGCTGGTATCAAAAAAGTGGATCAATAATCTGACCGCTGAAGCTGGTAAATAGATATGCAGAATATTTCCGGCCGGATTGTTCAAAAGGGAGTCGACCTTACCGGTCAACTCCCTTCAATCATGCACTATTTCCTTGTTGTTCACATCAAGCATAAATACCTGCTGGCGAAATCAGGGCTTGTTACATCATTATCCCGCCCCTTCACTATTGCCGTATACTTGTGTCCTGGAACAGCTCTCAAAAGCTGTCTTCAATTATAAATTTCCTCATAATAAGACCAGCTCTTGGCGCTATAGCTTTTCTAGTGCTTTGAATTTGCAGGCTCGATATTTATTCTCTTGCCTTTTATCTGGTTATCCTTCATTACTTTTATAACATCACTGGCATATTCCCTCGGCACTTCAACAAAGGTATACTTGTCGTAAATATCTATGCTGCCGATAAGCTTTCCGGGAATACCCGTTTCTCCGGCTATACCGCCGACAATGTCTCCAGGCTTTATATTCTGGTTCCTGCCTATATTGATGAAGAGCCTTACCATTCCCGGTTCTCCGCCGGTATTCTCAAACTCCTTCTCCTCAGGCTGTATTTCCTTTGCCTTGCCGCCTATAGCCATTTTCAAAAGGGCAGCAGCAATGTCTAAAGCTGCATAGTCTTCCCCTGCCAGCCTTTCTATTGAAGCAACATATTGGCTGAGGCCTCCCTCTTCCATGACTTCCTTTACCTTTTCCAGGAACATATTGTTCCTTACTTCTTCCACATCCTCTGAGGAGGGTGCCTTCTGAAGCGTTATCTTGGCCTTGGCATACCTCTGTATATCTCTCAGCTTGTATACTTCCCTGCCGATGATAAAGGTAAAGGCCCTACCTTCCCTGCCTGCTCTGGCTGTCCTGCCGATACGGTGGACATAATACTCTTCATCCTGGGGCAGGTCGTAATTGAATACAGCCTCTATATCGTCTACGTCAATACCCCTGGCGGCAACATCTGTCGCCACAAGAATATCAACAGCTCCGCTTCTGAATTTGGACATTACCCTATCCCTCTGTACCTGCTTCAGGTCTCCGTGAAGCGCGTCGGCAAAATATCCTCTGCCCTGCAGCTCCGCCACCAGCTCGTCTACCTTTCTTTTTGTGTTGCAGAAAACCAGCGAAAGCTTCGGATTGTACATATCAATTAGCCTTGACAGTACCTCCGCCTTGGTCTTTTCCTTCACTTCAAAATATACCTGCTCTATTTTGGGTGCAGTCAGTTCCTTGTGCACCACCATGATATGCTTCGGATTCTTCTGGAACTTTTTTGTAAGCTCCAGTATCGGCCTTGGCATGGTTGCTGAGAAAAGCAGTGTCTGCCTTTCTTCCGGAACAGACTTTAATATAGTGACTATATCGTCAATGAAGCCCATGTCCAGCATTTCATCTGCTTCGTCAAGGACTGCCATTTTAACTTTGTCAATCTTCAGTGTTCCTCTTTCCATATGGTCCATAACTCTGCCCGGGGTCCCTACTATTATCTGCGGTCTTCGTTTGAGAGCCTTTATCTGCCTGTCTATGGGCTGACCTCCGTATATAGGAAGGATCTCCACGCCCTTCTTATACTTTGCCAGTTCTCTGATCTCTTCAGCGACCTGAATTGCAAGCTCCCTTGTCGGACATAACACCAGCGCCTGAACTGCCTTCTCATCATGACTCAGCTTTTCAAGAATCGGTATACCGAAAGCAGCTGTTTTTCCTGTTCCGGTCTGAGCCTGGCCTATTACGTCCCTTCCTTCCAATGCGTAGGGAATTGCCTTGGCCTGTATCGGAGTTGCCTCTTCAAAACCTTTATTCTCTACTGCCTTCAGGATTTCACTCGACAAGTTTAAATTTTCGAATCTTACGTTTTCCATTCAATACCATCCATTCTTTTTGATGTAACTATTTAACAATACATTTATTATGCGCATAATGCAACTAAATTTTTCATGATGTGAGAAAAAGATAGCCTTTTCTATGTTTGGTGTTGCAATTTGTGAAGCATCGAAGAAGCAATAGCCTTGTATATCGACTCGCAAAAATATGCTTTGGACAGAATATAAGCTCGAGAGGCCGGAAAATCCTACCGCCCATAATCCGACGTCCTGTCGGTATGGGCTGGCTTCGCGTCCTTGCTCAGCCTACGGATTTTCCGGCCTCTCTTCGCTTTATTCTGTTACCCAAAGCATATTGATTGCTCCCTGATATACAAGGCTATTGCTCCCTTAAGCTGTCATTTGTGTTTTTTTATCCATATGCCTGCATTCTGATTTCCCTCAACCCCTTTTATCTACCTGCACCTACTGCTTATACCCATTGATGTAATCCATAAAATCGTTGTCCTTGTCCATGAATACCGTCGTATCCTTCATTTCCTTGTAGGTATTGGTCCTCTGGATGAAGCGGTAGAACTCTATATCTTTTTTGAGGGACTCCTCGTATATCCGGATGGCTTGCTTGTCGGCGGCTGCTTTTATGTTTGCCGCGTCTTCTATGGCTTTGGCTATTATTTCTTTTTTCTGCCTTTCTGCTTCAGATACATCCTTGTCGTACTGGGACTGGCCTTCCGCTTTGAGCTTTTCACTGTCCTTCCGTATTTCCTCTATCATTTTGTTCTGGATGGACTGAATATTGGCGGTAGGGAAGTTCCTCCTGTGTATTGCTATGTCCGCCACCTCAACTCCATAATCATTCAGCAGCTCCCTGTTCAGTTCTTCCGTCCTGGTCCTCAATACCTCCTCAGTCCTGCTCTTATCGAAGAACTCATTGAACCTCAGTGTGTTGGCTGTCTGGATCACCACCGGATAAACCCTGTCGTCCAGAAGCTTGTTAAGGTCGCCCATGCTGTAGTTTCTCATGTTCACCAGCACCGGATTCACTATCCTGTACTGGGAATACATCATTATATCTATCTTTTTCCTGTCTGAGGTGTTCACAGTTTCCTTTACCGATATATAGGTAAGATATTTTGTAGAGTATTTTGTTATGTCGTCTGCAAGGGGTATCCTGAAATTCAGTCCCTTTTTGCCCGAAACCGATACATTATAGCCCTTATCCTTGAGTGAGGCCTTTACTGCCTCGACATCCCGGGCACTGACTATCACCTGCTGTACCTTACCCCACCTTTTTATAAGAGCCACCTCGTCCTCAGCCACAGTATACGGCACTGCCAGCAGCCCGAATACGGCCATAGCTGCCAAAACCCACACAATTATCTTTTTCATTATCATTCTCCTTCACTCATACTTACTGCGCAAGCTGCTGCTTTACCGCATTCTGATCCATGTTGTAGAACTTATATATATCCCCGTTTTGTGTAACGTCCACTACCACCTTGTTATTCTTGATGAACTCCTTCATTGCCTCGACATAATACTTCTCCCGTACAACATCCGGATTCTTGACATATTCTTCATACAGGGAATTATACTGGGCTACACTCGCCTTGGCATTGGCTATGGTTATGGCAGCGTCTCCCACTGCGCCCTCGGTCAGCTTCTTTGCCTCCGCTTCAGCCTGAGGTATGAGCATATTTTCCATTTTCATAGCTTCCTGTATCTTGCTGTTCTTGAACTGATTGGCTTCTTCCACCTGCTGGTATGCCTGGTCGACCTCGGGCAGCAGCTCTGTGTTCTGTGTCTTTACCTCCACCACCTGTATTCCCGCGTCATATTGGTTCAAAACCTTCTGGTATTCGGGGAATATTTCATCGTCTATCAGGCTTTTGTTGGTCAGTGCCTCATCGAGGTTGAATATCTGGGCTGCATTCCTCACACAGTCCTCCAGGGCCAGCATCATGGTTTTTTCAATGTCCTCCACCCTGTAAAGGTATTTGTATGGGTCGATTATCTTGTATCTGACCACTATATTGGTCAATACCACCGAGCTGTTGTTGCCCTTGGCATCAACTATTACCATTGCTTCATCCATTACGTCCTCATATTCCGGGTCATTTCTGTCGCTGCCCTCTCTGAGGGTCCTGTATCCGTATTCCAGCTTTCTTATCTGCTGTACATTCACCTTTTCAATTTTATCTATAAAAGGCAGCTTTGTGTGAAGGCCGTCCTTGGTCTCTATTTTTACTACCTCTCCAAACCTTGTTATCACAGCATTCCAGCCGATGTCCACCTTATATACCGTACCGAAGAGAAGGTTGATGCCAACCCATCCGATAACAGCAATAAGGACAATCCTTTTTAAAAGCTTTCCCGCTCCCTGTCCCGTATTTCCTCCCTTGAAAATGCTCCCCAGCTTCTCGATGATTCCTCCCAAATTGTTTGCCAATATATACACCCCTTCTTTAATAAATATAATATATCTTGATTTTCCGAAGCTTCGATTCTGTCTATGCTGCTAATGTTATCACCTCAGTAAGTATATTACAAATCCGCGTTTTGACTTGATTTAACCTGTTTTTACTGATTCCGGCCCAAAAATAAAAATAGGAATCCCGGAGGTATTGCAGTCACCTGCTGCTCCTCAGGACTCCTTAAATCGCGGTTTTTGTTAATTTCGGTTATTTTGATTCAGCTTTGTTTTCCTCAATTATCCTTTGTTATGCTCTGAATTTCATTATCGGATATTTTTCATCCATTTGAAATCAGTGGCTGCTTCTTCCTCGTCCTTATATATCTTGAACAGCCTGCCCAGCTCTACCGCCAGCTCTACAAAGGCCTGCCCCGCCGCTGTAACGGCATTGCCGTCAATAACAATGCTCTCGTCGGTTATCAACGCTTTTCCGAACAGGTCGCTGTAAGGCATGCCGGACTTCAGACCGCTTCCCGAGCCGGTACACCTCTTATTATCCAGGATGCCGTAGCTGGCCATTAAGAAAGTGCCTCCGCAAATACCCGCTATATACTTGCCCCTTTTGTCCAGTTCGGTAATAAAGCTTTTTAAGCTCTGATTGTCGTACAGGGATGACGGGTCCCCTCCCGGAATGATAAACAGGTCGATATCCTCCGGGTCGAGCCGGTCAATGGTCCTGTCAGGCAGATACCTCTGCTTTTCCTCGCTTATATACACCCGGTCCTCCAGTGCAGCCGCAAATACATTCTTTTCTTTGAAGTTTGCGACAGTAAGCGCTACTTCAAACTCACAAAAGCCATCATAATAGAATATACACACGTTCATTTTCCAGTCCCCCTTTTTATTTGTCTGTAAGAAATCATACAAGTATAATTCATACTCTCCTGTATATTATAAAATACAATAGCTGACAACTATATGTCAGCTATTGTATTGTGCCAGCATTTCTTCCATATAGGCCTTGATTTCCTTTTTCAGATACTCCGGTTCCAGTACCTCGCAGTCCTTGCCGAAGCCGAGGAGGTATTTGACCAGTCCCTCCTCATAGGGGAAGAAATCCTCGGCTATATAGCTGCCGTCCTCAGCGGCCCTGATATTTTCCTTGGGGAAATATTCACTCAGCTGTCCGCCCATCCTGCCGTCAAAGCTCAGCACTACCTTTATGCTTTTGCTCCTGTATTCTTTGTCGAACTCCCTGCGGATATCCTCCATGGATACCTTCTGCTTTTCAAAGCATTCCCCCGGCTTCATGCCCTTTATCCGTATCAGCTTGAAGCGCCTGAAGGCGTTTCTGGCCTTGCAGAAGCCCACCAGATACCAATTGCCGCTGCTGAAATCTATGTAATACGGAAGCACCTCCCTTTTCTCACGTACCAGCCTCCGGTTGATATATTCCAGCTCCAGCCCCCGGCTCTCTTCTATAGCCCTGTTCATCATGTACAGGTATTCCTTAAGCTCCTCCTCCATGCTGAAGTGGGACATATTTATATTAAGCCGTTCCTTCATGGCCTTAGCCTTTTCATCGGAGGCTTCAAATTTCAGGAGTATATCATTGAACTGCTCATTCCTTCCAAAGAGAAAATCCAGGTTGTCCATTACAGCCGCGAGAGTTTGGAGCTCCCCCTTCTTGAGGAAGATATTGCCCAGGCTGAAGTTCTCCATAAGGTAGAAGCCTCCTCCCTTACCACCCTCGGAAGCAACAGGGACCCCTGCTTCGCAGATTTTATCCATGTCCCTGTAGATGGTCCTTAAGGATACTTCAAAATGCTCTGCCAGCTCTTTGCCGGTGACCCTTCCCCTGCTTGAAATTATAAGTATCATTGACAGCAATCTGTCCACTCTCATTGAACCACCTCACACTTGAAGCTGTTTACAGCCCCGCTTCATCGGTAACCGTCAGATAATATTTGGGGGAATCCTGTTGCTTATCTGAAATTTGTAATACAGGTTTACAAAGAAATAAAAAATGTATATTCCGGGTTTTCTGAGAAAATTATTTTGCAGTATCGTCCTTTTTACAATGGACTTTATGGAGAAAACCTTGTTGTACAGCTTCCAAT
>JAEXXN010000143.1 GCA_023405875.1 Bacillota bacterium
GATGTGGACATACCCTTCCGATACTTGCCGGCAGCGGGATAACCTCCTTCACCAGCTTTATAGCTTCCTCGTACTGTCCGTTGGCGACCAGGCCCACATAGCCCTGGCAGTCGGTATGTCCGGGACATGCATTGACACAGGGCGGGCGGCAGTCTCCCTTATGATCCGATGAAAGTAAAGTAAGCGCTGTTTTCCTGGCAGCAATAGTTCTTGATGTATCTGTCTTTATGATCATTCCGTTTGTTGCAGGAGTGGAACAGGCTCTTACCAGCTTGGGATTTCCTTCCACTTCGACTACGCACATGCCGCAAGCTCCATAGGACTTGAGGTTCTCGTCATAGCAAAGGTTGGGGATATCTATTCCGTTATCCAGTGCTATCTTCAATATTGTACTGCCTTCATTGGCAGTCAGCTCTCTATTATTAATATTTACTCTGACCAGTGACATTTTTTCACTTCCTTCGCTATTCAACATTTATTGCACCGAACCTGCAGGTAATGGCGCAGTTTCCGCATTTTATACACTTTTCCGCATCGATTGTGTGAAGCTTTTTTACTTCACCGGTAATTGCATTGGTAGGACACTTTCTTGCGCAAGCAGTACAGCCTGTGCATTTATCCTCAAGTATACTGTACATGATAAGGCTCTTGCACTGCTTTGCCGGACATTTTTTATCCCTGATATGTGCTATATATTCATCCTTGAAATATCTAAGGGTGGTAAGCACCGGATTTGGAGCAGTCTGCCCAAGCCCGCACAAGGAACCGTCCTTAATGCTGATACACAACTGTTCCAGCTCGTCCAGGTCCTCCATTTTGCCTTCGCCGTTTACTATCCTCTCAAGGATCTCCAGCATTCTCTTTGTCCCTATCCTGCAATATATGCATTTTCCGCAGGACTCCTTGCAGGTAAAATCAAGGAAGAATCTTGCCATGTCAACCATACAGGTAGTTTCATCCATTACCACCATACCGCCGGAGCCCATTATTGCTCCTGTTTTGTTGATTGATTCATAATCGACGGGAGTCTCTATCAGAGCCTTTGGAATACAGCCTCCTGAAGGCCCGCCCATCTGAACTGCCTTAAAATCCTTATCCTGCTTGATGCCTCCGCCGATTCCGTATATTACATCCTTTAAGGACATTCCCATGGGCACCTCGACCAGCCCGCCGTTCTTTACCTTTCCGGCAAGGGCAAAGACCTTGGTCCCGTTGCTCTTTTCTGTTCCGTAGGCAGCGAAGGCGGAGCCTCCGTTTCTGATTATCCAGGGAACATTTGCATAGGTTTCAACATTATTTATGTTTGTAGGCTTGCCGAAATAACCCGATTGAGCCGGGAATGGAGGCTTAAGCCTCGGCATGCCTCTTTCTCCCTCAAGAGATGCTATAAGGGCGGTTTCTTCGCCGCAAACAAAGGCTCCCGCACCCTTCTTAATTTTAATATCAAAGCTGAAGCCCGAGCCAAGTATGTTTTCTCCCAGGTAATTGGCTTCATGAGCCTGAGCTATTGCGCCTTCAAGCCTTTCTATTGCGAGGGGGTATTCCGCCCTGCAATAGATATATCCGTAGCCGGCACCTATTGCATAGCCTGCAATTATCATACCCTCAAGAAGCTCATGGGGGTCTCCCTCAAGCACGCTTCTGTCCATGAATGCGCCGGGGTCTCCCTCGTCGGCATTGCACACTACATACTTTTCCGTTCCCTTTGCTTTTCTTGCGGCATCCCATTTGAACCAGGTAGGGAAGCCGGCGCCTCCTCTGCCTCTCAGTCCTGATTTTTTGATCTCCTCGATTACTTCATCAGGAGTCATTTCATTTACACATTTTTTCAGCGCCTGGTAGCCGTCGTTTGCAAGATAATCTTCTATCTTTTCAGGATTTATGATACCGCAGTTCTGCAGTACCACTCTTACCTGTTTATCCAACTGGGGAAAAGGTTTTTCGCTTGTCGATGCAATGTATTTTTCAACCGGAGCACCGTTAACAACATGCTGCTCTATGATTTCCCCTGCTTTTTCAGGCGTTATATTTACATAAGTAAATACCCGGCCCTGGTCATCGATTACATCCACCAGAGGCTCATAAAAGCACATTCCTATACACCCGGTGGAAGTTATTTCAACCTTCCTTCCATGAGCTGCGATGCTGTTTTCCAGCGCTTCTCTGACCTTTCTCCCTCCTGCGGCGATACCACAGCTTCCGAGACCTATTCTTATCTTCAATTGGAGGCACCTCCTTCTTCCTTTTGGTAAATACCTCTAATCACTTCTCTTGCACTATTCGGAGTCAGATTTCCGTAGGCTTCACCATTGATCATTATAACCGGGGCAAGGCTGCAGCAGCCAAGACAGGCGACATCCTCCAGCGTGAACATCCCGTCAGAGCTTGTCCCTCCCGGTTCTATTCCCAGCTCGTCGCAGATAGCTTCGCTTACCTTCTCGGAGCCGTTTACATGACAGGCTGTTCCCTGGCATTGAAGTATGATATATTTGCCGGTGGGAGTCAGTCTGAATTGTGAATAGAAGGTTGCAATTCCGTAAATTTTTGCTTTTTTATTTCCGGTCCTCTCGGCTATGACCTTCAAGGCCTCAAGAGGAAGAAATCCGTAGATACCCTGTGCATCCTGCAATATGCTGATAAGGCTCGCGCTTTGTCCCTCATATTTTTTGAATACAGGCTCCATAAGTGACAGGTCTACTTCCTGGCTGCAGAAATTTGCTTCAAGTTTGTTTTCACAAGAACATGACATGTGTAGTATCACCTCTTTAAAAATTTTATGTTAATTACATTGTATATTGTATATTGAACGCGCTCAAGCATTATATCAGGGTGCGGCGCGAATTCAATGAAAACAAGGATACGTTATGCAAAATTATATTTAAATCTAAAGCGGGTATTTTGCATAACGTCTAATTGAACGCGCTCAAGCCTTGTGTCAGGGTACGGCGCGAATTCAATGAAATTAAGGAAATATTTACGCGAAAGCTGAAGTATGACTATAAAATGTTTTTCGCGAAATATATGATTGTAAAATAATTATCAATCTATTTTAGCATTTTGACAGTGAAGGGTAAATCTATGATTTATTGCTATAGCGATAAATAGCTGCTAAAAGCTTAAAATTCAGATGTATAGCTCAATTTTCTGATACATCCGAAAATCCCTCTTCCCGTGCCTGAATATTCCTGTTATAGGAAAAAAACAATACAGAAGCAATGATAAACAGGCTTCCTATGGCGGTGACCGGACTGAGCTTTTCTCCGAATACCAGAATAGCCAGCAGTACACCGGTAACAGGCTCAAAGGTGCTCAATATCGCTGTATCTGAAGGGCCTATCGACTGAATGGCCTTATAGTATAAAAGGATGGCAAATACCGTGCAGATCAATGCCAAGCCCAGGATTGAAAGCATGCCGGACAGCTTTATTGTAAATACAAGCATTCCTGTTGCTGCTCCGAATATAAAAACAGCCGACGAAGAAAACAGACAGACATAAAACGTGAGCAAAAGCCCTTCCATTGACTTTATTTCCTGCCTTGCCAGTTCAATGGTGTATATAGAGTAAAATACTCCGGAGGCAAGTGCTGCAATCACTCCCTTGATGCTTGCCGCCGCTTCACTGGAGCCTGCAAGTATATATACCCCGGTAATGGATAAAGCAAGGGAAAAAAGCTTCATGGGCTCCAGCTTTTCTTTGAAAATAAAAAAGGACATTACCGATACAATTGCAGGATAAGTAAAATGCATAGTGGTGGCCAATCCTATGGAAATGTACTCATAGGACAGGAACAAGGTTATACAGGTTGCCGAATAACCGGCTATACTTATATAGGAAAGCCTGCCCAGAAGCTTTCTGTCCACCGATAAAGGCACCTTTCTGAAGCGCAGTATACAGTACAATATCAAGGTGGCAATAAAAAATCTGAGAAATGCGGTTGTAATGGCATTTGTACCTCCGCTGTAGGCCGTAACCGCAAACAAAGGTATGGTGCCAAAGGCCACTGCCGAAAAAACAGCATAGAGTATTCCCCGCAGCTTGTTCATAATATAACACCTTCTATTGAAAAATATAGTATTGTGACTTTGTCATGAATAAATACGGCTATAAGAATAACAATGTAACTCCGATTATTGATATTGCTGCGCCCAGTATCTCCTTGGGAAGCACTTTTTCCTTGAACATCAGTATGGACAAGGGAATTATAAGAATCGGCGACAAGGATGTAATTGTAGATACTATACCCGTTGCTGTGTACTGGACAGCCAGCAGCGAGAAGGATACGCCGAGAAAGGGCCCGAAAAACGCACCCAGGCTTATAAGCTTCATTGAATTATGGTCCTTGACCGCAGAATTCAGCTTATTCCAATTTTTTGATACCGTTATCACCGCCCCAAAGCCTATGATAGCTGCAATCACCCTTATCTGTGTAGCTGCAAAGGGATTATAGGAGCCCATGCCATACTTGCTGAAGATAAGCCCCAGGGCTTGTCCCAGTGCACCTATAAAAGCATATGCCAGGCCTTTTGCCGAATGTGAAAGCTTGATTTTTTTGTCATCTGTATTTCTGCTCAGAATAACCAGTGCAATACCTGACATTGCAATAAGCATGCCAAGGGCTGCAAGCAGAGATATTCTTTCTCCCATAAAAAAGTAGCCTATTATTGCTGTAAGCGGGGGAGCAGAGGACATTACCAACAGCGATATCCTTGAACCGATCTCCACATAAGCCTGAAAAAGGAACATATCTCCAAGGACAAATCCGATAAATCCTGACGTAAGCAGCCATATCCAGTTGGCAGCCGTTGCATCAAGAGGCAGAAATAATCCCCTGGTAAATAAGGTAAATGTGCCCAGTAGCATAAAGGCTATTATCAGCCTGTAAAAATTCACCGCCAACGACCCGACCTTCTTACCGGCGGATTCAAAGCAGACTGCGGTAACAGTCCAGCATATTGCTGTAGTCAGTGCGGCAAGCTCTCCATAATGTGCCTGAAACATGGCTTTTGATTACCTCCATAAAAAATGCATCAGCTATGAATAATTATACCACATAACAGCAACTATGCTTATAACTATAAATAGGAAATTCTCTATTACAAAAGACTTTACAACTGATAAAAAAAACAGAACCTCACCTATGGGAGATCCTGTTTCTGCTGCTTTTATGCCATCCTATATCAAACCCTGTTCCTGTTATGCTCTCCTGCTCTTTCACGGTCCCTGAACAACAGGCTGACAGACCATATACCTGCGAGTCCTACCAATGTATAAACAATCCTGCTGACTAAAGCAGCCTGACCTCCGAATAAAGCAGCCACCAGGTCATACTGAAAAAGCCCGACAAGCAGCCAGTTCAATGCTCCCACAATAACAAGAATAAGTGCTATTCTGTCCATATATACTGCCTCCTTTCTTTTAAAAAATCATTAGTATCAGAGTTTTGCTACAAAGTATAGTATATGTACTTTAACAGCCGTTATTCATATTTCTTAACCAAAAATGCCACTTTCTGACTTTATAATTATGTCAAAATCTTACGTTGGTTGACATTATCTCTTATGTTATAATATTATGTAAACTTAATTTGCAAAAAGGCTTCATCAACCGGCATAGCAAGTTAATTTACAAAAGGACTATAACATACAGCTCAATGAATTTAAGTTAATCAGCATATGGAGGTTTGTTATGAAGCATTACTATATAAAGATCCTTAGAGGCTGCATAGCCCTGGTCGTTACAATAGCGGGCTTGTACATAGGACAAGCCTTGTGGCAGAGTTATGCCGTGGATTTGCCGCTGGACAAGGCATTGAAGGTCATAGACGGGGTTGAAACGGTTACCTGGGACAATGGTGAAAATATCAATGATACCGTCAATATCAACATTCTTCTTAACCATACAAACAATATCAAAGCTTCCTACGATGAAATTTCAAACAAAATTGAAGAGACTCTGAAGGACAGGCAGTATGAATTGAATATCCAGGACAACCGTTCTTCTGAGCTCCAGCAGGTATATCATGACATTCACTTTTATATAGAGAAGGCCATTGTTGACGGCGACTTCCCCTTACTGGACCAAAAGGCGCAGGAAGTGGCTGCGGCGGCAGGTGCCGAAGTCCAGGTATATGTAGATGCGGATAATATATATATCCAGCTGGCCAAGGACGACTCAGCCCTATACTCAATAACTGCCAGACCCGGCCGTAAGATTGGGGGAAATTTATGATGAAATACCAGGAAATTATTCTGGGAGCAGCTGCCGGTCTGCTTTTGTTCCTTTTTTTACAGGGAGTGGATATTCTGCCCGTTTTATTCTTTTCAGGCTTGATAGGAGCATTATATTACTTCAATTTTGTAAAACATAGGAAAGATAAGGCCGGCTTCAAGGCTGCGGAAAAAAATACCTGTTCGGTATCCTTTGATGACATAGGCGGTCAGGAGGTCGCAAAAAATGAGCTTTGTGAAGCGCTTGAATTCATCAAAAGCAATGACAGATTAAAGCTTCTGGGCATCCGTCCATTAAAGGGCATACTGCTGGGCGGGCCTCCCGGCACAGGAAAGACGCTGCTCGCCAAGGCCGCTGCCCAATATACCAACTCAGTATTTTTGTCCGCCAGCGGCTCTGAATTTGTTGAAATGTATGTAGGCGTAGGTGCTCAAAGAGTCAGAAAGCTTTTTGACCAGGCCCGGCAGACAGCAAAAAAACTGAAAAAATCAAGTGCCGTTATATTTATTGATGAAATTGAAGTGCTTGGAGGGGCAAGAGGGCAGAACAACGGCCATCAGGAGCATGACCAGACCCTGAATGAGCTGCTTGTGCAAATGGACGGCATCGCCTCCTCAGATGACATAAAGGTGCTTGTAATAGGCGCCACAAACCGTGTCGACATGCTGGACTCGGCGCTTCTCCGCCCCGGGCGCTTCGACCGTTTGGTCAAGGTAGACCTGCCCGACAAAAAAGGCCGTAGCCATATCCTGGAGCTGCATACCAGGAACAAGCCTGTTTCCGCCAATGTAACCATTGAGAGCCTGGCGAAGGATACCTTCGGCTTCTCCGGCGCACAACTGGAAAGCGTCACAAATGAAGCTGCCATTCTGGCAATGCGTGAGGGCTCTGAGGAAATAAGCGCAAGTCATTTCCGAAGCGCCATCGAGAAGGTAATGATGGGTGAAAAGCTTGACAGGCTTCCAAG
>JAEXXN010000179.1 GCA_023405875.1 Bacillota bacterium
ACAAATGCCACCAGGATGCCGGCCAGTGCGGCCAGGCCGAACCGCCAGTCAAAAGCAAGCAAAATCACTACCATTACAACCGGTGCTACAAAAGCTGCGACTATATCCGGAAGCTGATGGGCAATAAAGCCTTCTACCTTTTCAATGTTTTCATCCATGACCTTGCGCATTTTGCCGCTTCCCATTGTCAAATGAAATCCAAGGGGTAATTTAGCAAGGTGGGCCGCAAAGTTCACCTTCAGCTCGTAAAGAGTTCCGAAGGCGGCAAGGTGGGAGCACATCAAGGCTACGAAATATAATAAAATATTGCCTAATATACCTCCAAAGGCGATCCAGCCAAAGCCTATGGTTTTCTGCACATCCAGGTTTCGGAAGTCAGGATATGCGCCCATTATCTCCCGCACAATAAAATAAATAGCTATATGCGGTATAAATGAGGCTATGGAAGCTAAAGCCGAGAAGACGACCGAGCCGATCATCAACGGCTTCTTTGTTGCTGCAAGCTCCATAAGCCTTGCCGTACCGCTTTTACGTTTTACTGCTTTGTTATTTTTTTTCTCCATTTTTTAACCTCCCCCTCTGTTGTTGGTTTATTATTTACTAACTTCTTCAATACAATATAGTGTCAGCAAATTAAGTTAGAGTATTCTAACTTAACCGTCAAACAAAAGTGCCTTCCGGCACACTTATTAACCTGTATTCCTGCAACTCAAAATTATAGCAAAAAAAGTTGCCCTCATCCGCTCCATTTAGCTGCGAAATGCTCCATTCAGACAAAATGTTTCTTGTATTTTGCCGGGGACATACCCATTATTTCTTTGAAGGCAGCGGCAAATTTACTTGGATTACTGTAGCCTACCCTGCCCGCTATTACAGTAATATTCTCGCCGGTTTCCTTAAGCATGACAGCCGCAGCATGCATGCGGTAAGAGCGCATGTACGCATAGACCGATGTACCGTAGACTCCTTTGAAGCAAAGCTTCAAGGAGGTGAGAGGCATATCAAACCTCGAGGATAATTCCTCCAGGGTAAAATGCTTATCAACATTCTCGCTTATGTATTTCATGATTTTTTTTACTGTTTCAACCTGTTTTCGAGGAAAATATGACCGTTCCTCAACCTCTGCCGGAAGCTTTATACCGCTTAGGAACAGAAGGAGCTCTAAAACCTTGATTTTGAAATAGCTTCCTCTTATTTTCTCAGGTACGGTATAGAGCTCTGAGAAAATATGCTGTACAGAATCTTCTGCCCGCATGATAAAAGGTTTTTCGCCCGTACAGAATTTCTCGCGCAAGGCTTGTAAATCAACAGAGAACCCTTCAAAAATATCAGATAACGTATTTAACGCTTCATCAATATATATTGCGATGGTGATTCCATGATAATGCCTCAGGGGGAATCCATACCCGTTTATATGGTACTTTTTCATATCAATCTGCAGGTCTCCCTCTTCCAGGTACATGTATGTATCATTATTGAATTCCCATTCGATCCGGCCCTCCCGGCAGTGGTCTATCCCGATCATGTCAACATTTGGCCGGAACTCGGAAAAACAGCTTTGCATATGAAAATCATTGTACAACAGATCAATGCCCGGAAACACTCTGTAACAGGTCATGGTGCCTTCTCCGGTAGCATCCTCCATTTTATATATGGTGCATTCTTCATCTCTTTTTATCACAGTGATATTATTTCCATAAAACACTCTATCTTCCAATGCAGCTTCCATTTTTCCCACCTCCTTGCCTTATGCGTATTGTCTCCACAGCTTCTATCCAAAATCCTTTTCCTCTTGCTTTTGTTTTGCTGTAACATAAGCAAGAGGAAAAGACGCTTTAATCAGCTCTGAATGCAAAACCTCAAAACCGTTTTTCTCCAGGAATGCATGATAACCCTGCTGTGTCCATTTGTGATACGCGCGGAAACCGGTCAATGACATCAGTCGAGAAAGTATTGCAGACTTTATGCTGCCTCCATGTATAAATGTAGGTGCAATCAGTCTTCCCCCCGGCTTCAAAACCCTCTTTATTTCTGCCAGTGCCTTTTCCGGCTCAGGCATGATATGCAGAGCGTTGGAGATGATGACAACGTCGAAGCTGCCTGGAGCATACCTGAGATCTGAAGCATCCTGTACGGAAAACCGGATATTTGAAGCTTCCAGGCGGTCCGCCTTTTTCTGTGCCGCAGCCACCATATCCGGAGAGAAGTCGATGGCTTCTATATTCCGAATACCGTCAGCCAGTCCAAGTGCAATGATGCCGGTACCGGTGGCAATCTCCAATACATGCTCCTCCGCCTTCAGCAGAAGGGCAATCCTCTCGATAACAGCCTTATAGGCAAGCTCATCCTTTTTCATAAAACGGTCATAAATAGCAGAAAACCGGTTCCAAACTGCTTCCTCTTTTCCCTGCATGACATTCTCCCTTTTTTTGTTCCACAATATATACGCAGCTCCATTCAATTTCATTTCTTCGACTGCTTAACACCTTTGTCCTGAGAGCTCCACGCTCACTCCCGGAAATGCCTGATCACAGAGTAATATGTACGATCCTGTCGTTGAAATTGTTTTTAAAAGCAGGGATCAGGGCCAGCCAGCGCAATCCCCTCCATCTCTCGGGATGGTAATCGAAAAAGTTCCATTCTCCCACAAATCTTATTTTAGGATTTATGCGCTCCATCTCTTTACCGCTTTTGATCCCCCATTGGAACCTGACGCCTGTTTTATTCACAGTGTCATGCCTTTTACTGTTTTTAACCATTAACGGCGTCATCATTTCAAAAAGCAGCTCTGCTCCCGGAAACAGCCTGATTAAATTGCTCATCAGCTCTTTTATCTCATTTTCGGTAAAATACATGAATACTCCTTCTGCAATAAACAGCACATGCTTTCCGGCAGCTTCAATATCCTCAGCCCAGGAATAATCAAAAGCCGACTTTCCGATCATTCTGTACCGCTGTGTTTCTTCAAAAAATTCCTTCCTGAAGCCGGTAGGCTCGGGCAGGTCAATGTCATACCAGCGGAGCCTTCCGTTATCTACCCTGAAATACCGGGTGTCCAGTCCGCATCCGATATTGATTATGACAGCCTCGGGATATTTATTGATGAATGCTTTTACTTCCCTGTCCAGTATCTCTGTTCTGACTGCCACACCGGTTTGCGACATCCATGCGCCGTTGAATTTTGAAAAGTCGTAATCAATTTGCGCAATCATTTCAACTGCCTTATCATCCCGTATGATCGGCCTTTGATTTTTCGTTTCGACTGCTCTTGCCCATAGCGGAATCAACAGAGTCTCAGGCACACCCTTCAAATTATGCTTTATCACTTTTTCACACCCTTTATCTCATAACAAGATTTCAATGAGGTTTTTGCAAACTTGCAAAAACCTAACCGAGCGTTTCAACGAGGCGGTAGATAGGCAGGTGGGGAACATCTTTCGCCCCGTTATATATTGCTCATACCAGCTTATCAGTCTTAATGTGTTAGTCCCTTCTAACACTAAATATAGCATATTTGCTCTCTGAATTGTTATATTTTCCTAAAATTTATATTATTTTTTAAAAATATAAAATAATATGTGAAACCGCCATACATGATTTGCAGGAATACTTTACCTTTGTTGCAAACTGGAGTATAATTAAGGTGTTGAAAATTTGCAGTCTGACCCTTTGATATTAGTGGTTCATCATCTTAACTTCAACTAATAAAAAATAATTATAGAGCTGATGCAAGAATGAAATTTACTCTTGCCGGCACTATGCAGAGGGAAGCTAATGAAAAAACTAACCTTCACAATGGAAAACTACCTTGAGGCAATATACCGGCTGTCCGTTGACGGAAAAGGAGCAAGAGTATCGGATATTGCTGAAGCGCTTGGTGTAACAAAGGCAAGCACTAATAGCGCCATGTCGACTTTAGCGGAAAAGGGACTGATCTCCAGAGAAAAATACAAGGAGATATTTCTCACGCCTGCCGGCTTTGAGCTGGCTGAATTCACTTCAAAAAAGCATGAATTGATTCAAAAATTTTTTATAGAGATTCTGAAGATCGATCCTGTCATTGCGGATACCGATGCTTGCGCAATAGAGCATGTCATCAGCAATGATTCGATTTACGCAATGCAGCAATTTATGTCAAATATAAAAAAGGATATTTGACCTTAGCACCTCTGTTTTTCAATGTAAGAATTTTTCTATCGCGCATAAAATTTATGCTCCCTTTATAGAAGCAGCTTTTATTTAAACTGTTCTCTATAAGAGGGAGCATTTTATTCAGTCCAAAGTGCGATGCACTTATAACTCCGGAGGTTTATTCAGCCAGCAGCTTATAGAGGACCTGTGCCAGCTGTGCCCTGTTTACCGCTTCTTCGGGAGTCAGCTTGTTATCGCTGCCTGTGATTATTCCTGCTTTTACAAACAGCGCCATGGCTTCCTTTGCCCAAGTTGCTATCTGATTTGCATCGGTATAGGCTGTCAGTTCCTTGCCATTTTCGCCCTTGGGCAGTTTGTCAATAGACTTTAATATTTTGTGCAAAAGGACAAGCATTTCCTGCCGGGTGATTTCCCTATCAGGTGCATATTTATTGTTGCCTATTCCATTTGCCAGACCTAATCTCTTTGCCGCTGCCAGGTAGCCTGTGTAGTAAGTGTTTCCTGCATCTGCAAAGTTATCTTTTCCTGACGCCTCCGGCTTTATGCCATATGCTTTCATTACCATAACGCAGAACTGGCCTCTGGTCAATTTTTCTTCGGGGCTGAATTTACCGGCCCCTGTTCCTGTGGTGATTCCTCTGGCTGCTACAAAGGTCACCGCTTTGCCATATGCCGAGTTTGCCGGTACATCCGTAAAGGCTACCTTGTTATAGCCTACTGCGTATTTGGAGAAGTGATTTGTTTTAAAGCTTATTGAGCCGGTTGCCGGGTCATATAAGCAGTTGCTTACAAGCTCCGGTTTACCTTCGGCATTGATGTAGTATATTACTATTGCACCGGTATCTTCCCCTGGTCGTGGCGTATACGGCACCGATACCGTTACATTTCCTCCGAACTGTGATATTACAGTATTTCCGCTGGTCACACTGAAGTTAAATACCGGCCTGCCTCCAACCACCTGCTGCGCTTCTGCCGATAATTCAACTGCATCAACAATAGAAGCTGTTATATTTACTTCCCCTGAAGCTGCTTGAGCAATAGTAGCAAGGGAACTGCCGTCAAAGGCTATGGAAGCTATCGGTGTTGATACCGTCAAGCCGGTATTATTGCCATGTGCCATTGTATCGACCGCTGCCTCCGGTATGCTTGTTTCTATAGTTGTTGCATTGGAGGGTGCTAAGACCTTAATCTCAATATTTACTGCCACACCTTTTCCTGCTTGTGCAGCCGCTTCAACTGCCTTATTCACTGCTTCTGCAATCTGGCCTACCGTTACTGTTGCCCTGGCATTTCCGTTTGCATCAGTTTTTACTTCTGCGGTTGTCGTACTTGTAACAGAAGCTGTTCCATTCCCTGCCGGAGCTGTGTTTGTTGGTGTCGTTACAGGTGCTGCCGGATTTGATGTACCGGAGCTCGAGCCGCCGTTGCGTGTGCCCCCGGAGCCGCCGTCAGAATCGTCGTCATCGTCAGAGCCATTGTCGGAGCCGGTGGAATCCTCTGCAAGCACAACCTGGTTGAGGGCCTTATTATATACCCAAGGCTTAAGGACAATTCCATCGGTCAGAACACCCGAGACATTTACATTAGTCATATTTTGGTTGAGCAGCGATGAGAATTCAGCGCTTCTCATGTTAGCTTCCACTTTTCCTTCCACGTTTACCGCCGTAACCAGGCCGGTGCTGGAGGAAGGCACATAAACTCCCACACCCGGTGCCGGGGCAAGGAGAGTATTTCCGGAATAGTGGCTTGCACCGGAATTATAATAAGAATAGTAGGTAGTAGCTATTCCCGTATGTCTGCCCGCATAGCCCCCAACATCGGTGGAGGAAAGTACGCTTTTCATGTTGCCCAAAGTATAGCAATTCCTCACGTAGCCTGCCTGGAAGCCTGCTATACCACCTATTGCCGCTTTGTTCACGTTGATGGTGCTGTCCGCAATAGCGTCCCCCAAGGTGTAGCAGTTTATAATATATGTACGGTTATTGAGTCCGGATATCCCGCCAAGATAAACCCATGCGGTATCTGAGATGCCCGTAATATCCACATCGGTGCTGCAGTTGGTAATATAGCCTTCAGCCCCGTCTGCAGACGATGTAAAGCTGATCAGACCTCCGGTGTAGCACTGGTTTTTGGCATGATTGAACAATACTCCCTTTGCAGTGCACCTGTCAATATCAGTTGCATTTTCCATCGCTCCTGCGAGCACTCCGGCGTAAGAGCGTCCGGTACCCGTATAATGATTGTAGATATTAACATTAGTAAGCTTCACATTGTTGACAGCTGCCCGGTTTAAATAGCCGAAGAGACCAACATACTGGTAATCTGACGGCTCCATTTCACTGCCTATGGTCATGTCGCTTATGGTATATCCTCCGCCGCTAAAGATGCCCTTGAAGGCATAGGCCGCGTTGCCGCTGCCTGAAGGAACCCACTTGAGGCCTTTCAACGAAATGTTCGCCGACAGTGCAACATAATTTCCTTCATACTCTTCATCTGCATTTATGGAGGCTGCGAAATCCGCCAGCTGCTTTGCAGTAGCAATTTTATAAGGGTCTGCCTTTCGGCCGGTGCCGCCGGCAAAAATTCCGGGATTCACCTTTCCATAACCGGTAGTATCCCCTACCTTCGCTCTTTCCAAAGCGGCATCAATGGCTCCAAGCATTGCAGTCAGAGCTTGGCTGCTTGTGTCATATTCAATGTCGGTGCTCTGGGCCAGAAGGACTGCATCAATAGTAGCCTCCGGGTCAAAGTTGTCGCCCCAATTGTGGCTTATAACTTCAATAGCCGTAATTTTATCCTCTGTAACTGTTACCTTCACGATAGTTTCTTTATTTTTATTGTCTCGTCCGTAATACGTTCCCGCCTTGTAGGCAGCGGAGGTCTCATCATTTACTACAACAGGCACATAGTTGATTGCAGCATCTGTATCGTCCAGGACAACGAGATTTTTACCGGAGTCATATGTCCAGGTTTTCAAGGTGGTACCCGTGGGCAGCCAATCCGAAAGCTTTACAGGAAATGCTTCAAAATTACCATTTAAAACTGTCGCAAAGCTGTCGCGTTTCATTTCAGCCGGTTCATAGCCCCTCAAGCCGTAGTTGAAGCCGCTGGTGACGACACCATCCTCCACCGTGCTGATAGTAGTTCCTACCGCAACAAAAGGATCGGGAACCTGGTTTTCAATCATTTGAACAGCCTTCTTATTATAGTAGGACAGATAGCCTTTACCAATACCTGTAGTCATACCGGAAATAGCGCCTACATAGAAAGAATAGGAATCTGACACGGTATTCCCCAATACATAACAATTTACAATCGTCCCGGCCTGGCACGCCACCAGATTGCTGACGTAGGCCATACCTTCCGCCGCTCTGACCGCATCACCCGAGGCATCACCCAAGGTGTAGCAGTTGGCGATCAACCCACGGTTATTGAGGGAGACCAGACCGCCTGCCTCCGACACATGCGTCCCTACCGTCTCGGAACGTACATCCACATCCGCCCAGCTGTTGATGATATAACCCTTATACTGATTGGCGACCAGACCTCCTACAAAATTATTGCCTTGCTTTGTAGTTTTGCCGGTTATAGTACCTGTAGCATAACAATTGTCGATACCGCCGCCCTCAAGATATCCTGCAATCGCAGCCGAATTTACACTGTGTTGACCGGTGGTATAGATACCTACATTATCCAGCCCCAGATTCCTGACAAGGCCGTTTTGGCCTATAACACCAAAGAGCGCCACATAAACATCATTGGTAGCATCCTTTGCATTTTCCGGGCTGCCATATGTAAGTCCCTTGATTTTGTGGCCTGCTCCGTCGAAGGTGCCGCGGAATGCATCCTCCCCCTGGCCTATGGGATTCCAATCCGAGCTGCTGATATCAATATCCTTATCCAACCGGATATATATCCCTGCATACTCAAGCTTTTCATTTAACGACACGGCAAAGTCACGAAGCTGCTTCTCCGTTTGGACGATATACGGCTCCGCCGCCGTTCCCTTACCCCCTGCGAAAATGCCGCTGTCGACTTCGTCATCCCCATAAACCTTATCGCTCAAAGTCACTGCGCTGTCAGAAAGCTCCCATTCATACAGGGAAACACTGCCGGGGATGGAAAGCTCCACCCTGTTCAAAGTTTTCAAGCCATAATTAAGTGCTTCGACAAGAGCCTCAGATACCATCTCTTCGGCATCAAAGGAATGAACATTTGTGGGTTCAGTATTACTTGCTCCTTTGCCTACTGCCGGAACGGGGCTGTATACCGCCTCGTTTACCGTTACAATTGCATCTTTGCTGTAGCACACCATATCCATCGTGCCGTTTCCCGGTACCTGGCCTGCCAATGCTCCAACCAATATATTTGTAGTAGTCTGGTATGATCCGTCAGCTTTTATATTGTTCGCCGTAACTGCGCTCAGAGAATAGCAATTGTAGGACTTGCCGCCCTGCATTCCGAACAGTCCGCCGGCAACAGCTCCGTTGCTTAAGTTCCTGCTGGTGCCGGTTACCTCACCCAGGGTATAGCAGTTTACCACCGTTACATTATTGCCTGTCAGCGAGGTCAGTCCGCCGGCATAAGCAGACATTGTGCCTCCTGCTTCTGACTTTGCCGGAATATCTGTCCAGCAGTTGGTGATACTGCTGTATTGTCCCAGGGATGCAACTAATCCTCCGGCGTAGCTGAGCTTACTTGAAGTTGTTTCAGAACTCACCATAGTACCTGTTACATAGCAATTATCTATAATGGTTCCGCCTTCAGCTTTTGTACCACTATTCGTTTTCGCTGCCAGCCCCCCTGCATAAGTGGAAGCGGAAGCATTCTTGATATATATTTCAACCTCGGTGACTCCCAGGTTTTTTACCACTGCAGCCGACCCCAGGGCTGCAAACAGTCCTGCATTTTGGCAGTCCGCTTCAGCTCCGGAGGAACCGATGGTCAGCCCGCTGATTACGTAGCCCCCACCGTCAAAGGTGCCGGAAAAATTGTCGATCGGCGTCCACTCACTTCCGCTGATGTCAATATTTCTGCTTAAAGCGATATATTGCCCTGTGTAAGCATCCCCTTGATTGACTGAATCTCTGAATGCCTGCAATTGTGTTAAATCATCTATGATGAAAGGGAATTTTTCCGTGCCGTAACCGGAGTCAAAAATACTGGAATAAGCCTGAGCAAGGGCAGAGCCTACAGCTTCGATAATCGCCCTGCTGCTTATGGTAGCACCGGAAATCGTATTTACCTCCGTGCTCTGCTCTGCGATTATATCGTCAATGACTCCCTTTGCCTTTTCCAAATACGATGCCGTTTCATTGTTATCGCCAACCTCTATCGTGGTAATTGCGCCGTTTTTGACAGTAACCTCCACCGATAGTGAGCCATTACGCCCGGTGCCGCTGCCGGTATACTTACCGTCATTATAACTATAGCCTCCTGCGCTTACCGGTGTGATCAAAACGCCAAACAACGTCATAATCACTGCCAGCAGCATTGCTATGCTTCGCTTTAATTTTCTTGCTAAATTTTGCATATACAGCCTCCTCGTTTATAAAAGTTAGTGAATTCTAACTCTTGATCGAAAATTATTAGGTTAACCGCGTATAACCTAATATCAATACTCCCAAAACTCTTTTCTATTGTATTGCGCCCTTGGCCTTCAAAAGTTAGCCTATTCTAACTTATAAATTGAAAACAATGGACTATTCATGACTAGCCCATCGTTTACATTTTACCATTTTTTTCCCCGATGTCAAATATTTTCTTTTGTATTCCCAAGTAAATTGTCGGGGGTGTTTTTTGCCGGTTATCTTCTGCATCAACTCTTTTCCTACATCATCCTTTACCTTTTCTGATAATAAGAGGCAGTCATTTGACTTTATCAAATGACTGCCTCAATGTTTCTACCAAAAACTTATAGTGTTTCAGCTTTGTCGTTAATCCAGCAGCATAACGTTCATCTGGGCACCCACCCCCGGAGCCAATGTTAAGGTCAAAGGAACAGCGGAGTTGTTGCGCAAAGTAAGCACATCACCTGCAGCCAGTGTCAAAATGGTCTGACCTGAAAGTTCCCCGGTTGCAACCAATGCGGTGATATTGGAAGACGGGTCTACAGTACCGTTTACAGCAACAGCTATGGCAGAGCCAACACCGGCCGTGATACCTACTCCGTAGTCGATTGCATAGTTGCCGGCAGTGGGGACTGTTATAGTCGTTGTACCCGCAGTATGGGTAATGCCGCCAACCAGCGGCCCATTGTTACTGAAAGGAACATCTGCACCACCAGCAACTGTTGCATCAAGGAGCGTTGCCAATTCATAGA
>JAEXXN010000231.1 GCA_023405875.1 Bacillota bacterium
TAGCATATCAGCTTGCTGTCATTTACAAAAAGCTTGGTGCCTCTCAAGGAGAAGTGATATTTGTCGTCATTCCAAGGGGCAATATTAACGCCGGGCGTAGAAATTGACTGTACTTTTTCAAATAATCTCGGCATGGAATCCAGATACTTCTGATCCCCGAAGCGCCCCTCCTCGACTCTGTCGAAACACCATTCTATACACCTTTCGCTCCACCATCTAAGAAGCTCAAAAGTGACCGGGCATCTCTTGAAAACAATAAAGCCCGAATTGTATTTGCCGCATACCTGCTCAACCTGGTTTTTTGAATCAATATAATCATGTTCGGATAATAGAACTGTGTAATTGCTTTGCCTGGTGAAAATCGGCGTGGGATCGTCAAAAAAGCAGATGTCGGCATCCAGAGAAACGGCATTATCTATATATTCGTATTTTTGCAGTACATGCAGTAAAAAGAAGGGTTTAAGGGTCCAGCAGTATTCATTCAGCCTTCTTGTTGCTTTTGCGGCAGCAAGCCGCCCGTCACCCAGCTCATTGTCTCTAAGCAAAATAGCATTCTCCAATCTCAGGCTCTGACATAGCTGATAAGCCTCATCATCGACGCAAAGGAAGAAGACCTTGAAGTTGGAGTAGTTATACGCTATTGAACGATAGAGGGCTATTCCCTGGTATAGCCGGTATTTACTTAAAATAATACAGAAAACATTTTGCATGATATTTCGCATCGCCTTTCATGTTATATATTATTTAGGGAATCGTTCCTGAAATAGTCCCTATACCATTCGATTGTGCGGCGCAAGCCTTCGTCCATACCGTACTCAGGCTCCCAGCAGAGAAGCTCCTTTGCTTTTTTTGTCGACAGGTACTGATATTTTATTTCATTACTTCCCTGGCCAAGTATTACCGGTTTCAATTCACTGCCCATAAGCTCAAGGATTTTATCCACAAGCTCAAGAACTGTTAATCTGACCTCAGTGCTGAAGTTGAAGGCTTCACCGTATAAATTCAGCTCCTGCATTTTTTCTGAAAGGAGGATATAGGCAGCAGCCGCATCTTCAACATAAACGTAATCCCGGATAAAGGTTCCGTCACTTCTTATAATGGGGGCTTCATTGTTCAACACAGACTTTATGGTTTGAGGGATTATCCTGTTGAAGTTAAGATCTCCTCCCCCATAAAGATTACCGCAGCGGGTTATGCATACAGGAAGACCATAGGTCTTGTGGTATGTCTGGGTAATAAGGTCTGCGCAGCTCTTTGACACATCATAGGGATGACTGCCCTTAAGAGGCATATCCTCATTGTATGGCAGTATCTCCTGATCTCCATAGGCCTTATCGCTGGAGGCAACTATTATATTCTGTACCAGAGGGCTTCTCCTGCAGGCTTCAAGCAGGTTGCAGGTACCCATAATATTAGTTTTGAAGGTTGATACCGGATTCCTGTTGGCAGTGCCGATAATTGCCTGAGCAGCCAGATGGAAAACCGTATCTATCTCATACTCTCCCAGAGCTCTTTCCAAAAGCTGCTGGTCATCGAGAGAGCCTGAAACAAGATTGATATTCTGCTGTTCTCCGGAATACAAATATGATTTTGGAGTGTAGTCCCTGACAAGGCCCGTAACATTTGCCCCCATCGCCGCCAGTGCTTTTACCGTATGACTTCCTAAAAAGCCTGAGCAGCCTGTGACAAAAACATTTCTGTTATACCAATATTTGCTGTTCATTTATTCACCAAACCTTCCATAAAGCTGAATTTTTTTCCCATAATTCATTGACATTCATGAGATCCTTATAGGTGTCCATGGCGGTCCAGAAGCCATTGTGGCTGTATACAGCCAGTTGCCTGACCTTTGCAAGGCCAACCATCGGCTCCTTTTCAAAAATACAACTATCCCCGCCCTTCAGATAGTTGAAGATTTCCTTGTTCAAAATGAAAAAACCGCCGTTTATAACATCTTTGCTGCTTGGCTTCTCTGTAAAATCTGTCGCAATATTGTCAGAGACGGAAAGTACGCCGTATTGATTGCCTTTGTTAATGCCTGTAACGGTAGCAACCTTGCCTGTACTGAGGTGAAAATCATAAAGCTTGCGCAAATCAATGTCAGCCAATCCATCTCCATATGTCAGCATAAAGCTTTCATCCTTCAAGATTTCTTTTGCCCGCAATATTCTTCCGCCGGTCATTGTGTCAATACCGGTGTCGAGGAAAGTGATCTTCCAGCTTTCAACGGGCTCCAGAACTTCGCAGCTTCCGTCTTCGTGAATCACGCTGTTGTGATTCTTCCATGCATAGTCCATAAAGTACTCCTTTATTTTTTCACCCTTATAGCCAAGGAGCAGTACGAAGTCATTGAAACCATAGTGATAATAGGTTTTCATAATGTGCCAGACAATAGGATAGTTTCCAACTAAAGCAAGAGGCTTGGGGATGTCATCGGATATCTCCTTCATGCGCATTCCTTTTCCTCCGCATAGAATTACTACTTTCAAAATATCGCTCCTTTCAAAAGCCTGAGGTTTTCTCTTCAATACAGAATATGTACAAACTCTGATTTTTGTTATACAAGCCGGTAAATATTATTGATATATAAAACGAGTAGCAAGATGCTCTGTACAGCATAAATTAAACTATATAGAATACGCTGGATAAAAGCTGATTTATCATACCGGACAGATACCTGCGTATTTTATGGATTAAGGAAAATATTTTGGGATACCCGTAATGTGTGTTATCAAAGGCCTATAATGTGTTTGGCGAAATATATATCCTGAAATATATTGCATAACAGCCTAAAGAAAGCGGGTGGTATTACATTGAAGGTAATGTTTTGCACAATAACAACAAAATACAGGTTATACCAATGCTTAGCGATGTATAATTCCCTGAAAAGCTTCCTGCCCGGCGCAAATTTGGCGGTTCTTTGCATGGATGAGGAAACAAATAAACTGCTGGAAAAGGCGAAGCTGCCGGGAATGAGCCTTATACCGTTGAAAATATTGGAAAGCAAGAATTATAAGGCTGTGAAGGAAGAAAGAAGTGAGGGGGAATACTGCTGGACAATGAAGCCTGTGCTGCTTCAACATCTTATGGACAGCCATAGTGATTTTGAGGTATTTACTTATCTGGACTCAGATTTATACTTCTTTGATAATCCCCTTAAACTATTTGCAGGGAGCAGAAGCTGGAATGTCATGGTAACCACCCATAAGGTAAACAGAAGGGTGAACAGCGGATTTATAGCCTTCCGGAAAAATAAAATTGCAAAGAAGGCATTGGAGTGGTGGCGTAGAAAGTGCCTGGAATGGTGCTTCAACCGGAATGAAAGGGAGCGCTTTGGGGATCAAGGGTATTTGGACCTTATCCGTAAAATGTTGAATGGAGTAAAGTATCTGAAAATGCCGGGTGTGAATATAGCTCCATGGAATTGCTTCAACTATGACTTTTCCACTAAAGAGGGAAAGCTATATGTCGGAAGGTGCAGATTGATTTTTTTCCACTTCAGTGGTTTCCGCCTGAGACGTATAGGGGAATCGTCATATACGTATGAATCGGATATACCTTGTGAGGTTTGCAGCGTATACCGTAAGGAAATAATCGGAGTTATTGATTATATCAGGAGTATTGATAGTGAGCTCACAGAAAATTTCTATCTGGGAATATAACGGGGCGATAGATGTACCTCACCACTATAGGTGGTTATTTATTCACCAGAGGGTGAGCATAACTCAGCCTCGTTGAAACGCGCAAAGGTAAGAAAATTTTTCTAAAAGCGAAAAAATTTCTACTGATGCGTTACAACTTACGAAAGGAAGGGATCACAAAATCATAATAGCAGGGGGACTGACATAGAATATATAGGCATTTATTACTCCTTTCAGCAGCAGTATTAACATTTTTAAAGCCTTTGCATAGTATATACTAGAGAACAGTCCTTGGAGTATATGATATAACTATTGCTTTTCAATATAGCAATATATTGAAGGGCAATTTATATAGAAAGGTGCGGCGGAAGCTGCACCTTTTGATATTGTAGGGCTCAATATAGATATGATATAGTATATATAGTTTTCACGGTTAAGGGGGAATAGATATATTACAGTGGTACATTTGCCGGGTGCCGGGGCACCCCAGCATTTGGAGCACTGCTGATAAGTGTCTCCGCCTTACGGTATTATTGACGATAGGGATGATAATATGAGCCATCATATAATAGATTTTATTGAGGTATGCTATTCATACCCTGATGGAAACAGGGTGCTTGCAGACCTGAATGCCCGTATCCATCACGGAGAATCGGTAGCACTTGTGGGAGCCAACGGAGCAGGGAAGTCTACCTTGCTTAAGCTGCTTGTGGGTATTCTTATGCCGGAGCATGGAGAAATCAGGGTCGGGGAGCTTCCAATAACCAAAAAAACCTTAAAGCTTGTCAGGCAGCAAATAGGCTATACCTTTCAGGAGCCTGAGGACCAGCTTTTTTGCAGCAGCGTATATGAAGATGTGGCATTTGGACCCAGAAATTACGGGCTTGAGGAAAAGGAAGTGGAAAGAAGAGTAGTGAAAGCACTTCAGACGGTGGGGGCGGAGTATCTGATGCACCGCGCACCCTATAAGCTGTCAGGAGGGGAAAAAAGAACTGCTTCCATTGCCACCGTACTGTCTATGGAACCGAGTGTACTCGCGCTGGATGAGCCATCCGCAGGCTTGGATCCAAAATCCCGGAGAAGGCTGATACAATTGCTTCAAAGCTTTTTTCATACAAAGCTCATAGCCACCCATGACCTGGATATGGCAATGGAGCTATGCGACAGAACGATTGTACTTAAGAACGGGACAATAGCATATGACGGTCCGACCCTGGAGATAATGTCGGATTCCCAGAAGCTGGAGGAATGCGGGCTGGAACTGCCTTTGAGGCTTCAGGGCTGCCCTATATGCGGAGAAAAGCAGCCGTGAAAATCAGTTGAACGTTGCTTTGCATCAGTAGAAAAATGTGCCATATCTGAAGTGGTTATAGGCATTGGAGTGCAGTTGAAATATTATACCGCAGCGAAGCTCCGAAACCAGAACTTCTAAGCTCATTCCGGGCAGCAGCAAAACTCGTTCCGCTCAAACAGTTGCTGCTGCTATTCCTCCATTTCGCTAAGAAGTTCTATGGTTTCTCCGCAAGCTGCCGTATAACATTTCACAGCATTCCAATGCCTACTATCCTTAGCTTGTAACCTCGAAATCCACCCATGGGAATGAAGTATACGTAGGGAACGGTTCTAAACCGTTCCGCTTTTCTATTCCGCATCCTTCTCAATATTCTTCTTACAATGAATATAATCTGTGAAAGTAAATACAATATAACGAGGCTAAAGATGTCCCACATCTCTTACAGGTGGTGAATACCGAATTCGTTGTCCAACAGGCGGTGAGCATATTTCCTGCCTCGTTGAAACGCTCGGGTAGGTTTTTGCAAGTCTGCAAAAACCCTCATTAAAATCTTGTTATAATTAATTCCGACTAAAAAAGTAGAAATTAATATTGACAATATTTTTATGCTATGGTAATCTGGATATGAAATCCGAGTTATTAAGTAGGAATTAATAAGGGGCTGGTGAAATGATATTGTCGACAAAAGGGCGATATGGGCTGAAGATGATGTATGAGTTTGCCCTGAATTATGGAGCAGGGCCTATGTCCCTGAAAGAGGTTGCAGCAAAGCAGCAGCTTTCGGAGACTTATCTGGAACAGCTTATCGCTCATCTGAAGAAAGCCGGGCTTGTAACCAGCGTAAGAGGTGCACAGGGCGGATACGAGCTTATAAGAAAACCTGAAGAGATAACAGTCGGAGAAATAATCAGAGTATTGGAGGGGCCCCTGGCGCCTTCTGATTGCATATTGGACAGCGAACCTGAATGTGCAAGGGCTGATTATTGCGTAACAAGATTGATCTGGGAAAAAATAATGGATAGTATAAATAATGTTATAGATTCTATAACATTAAAAGATATGGTGAACGACTACTATGAGCTTATGCGAAAGAAAGAAGGAGAGAAGTAAGATGAGTACCAACAAACCCATTTACATGGATCATGCGGCTACGACCTATACGAGAAAGGAAGTTCTGGAAGAAATGCTTCCTTACTTCACTGAGCACTTCGGAAATCCTTCCA
>JAEXXN010000246.1 GCA_023405875.1 Bacillota bacterium
GGTTTTGCCAGGACTGGTTGCATGCCCCCAGTGTCATGAGCCAAAGCTTCCTCACAGGGTTTGCAAAGCCTGCGGTTATTATAAGGGCAGATCAGTGATTAATGTGGAAGAATAATAAAAGTTTACAATAGTCTCCTCAATGCAGATTGCTGCAATGGGGGGATTATTTATTTTTTGCAATTTCCTATTGAATATTGGTGTTAAGTATTATATATTAGTATTAGTACCAGATACTAAATCGCATTATTAATTTGGTACGGGAGGTTTGTATATGAAGCAGAGAGGTATAAGCAAAAAGGAAAGATTGTCCGGACTTTCAGAAAGAGTAGGGCTGGATCCTTTTCTTACCGATGAGGAGCTTGCGGAAAGCTTTAATGTCAGCATACAGACCATAAGGCTTGACAGACTTGAATTAGGAATACCCGAGCTGAGGGAACGAATAAAGAATGTTGCAGAAGAGAATTATACAAAGGTCAGATCCCTCCAGGGAAAAGAGATCATGGGAGAACTGGTTGACCTGAACCTTGGTGTCAGCGGTATTTCCATATTAGAAACGGATAATAATTTCGCCTTTGAAAAAACCAATGTGGTAAAGGGACAATATATATTTGCCCAGGCGGAATCGCTGGCCATAGCGGTTATAGATGCCAGTGTGGCACTTATAGGGGTTGCCAATATAAAATACAAGAGTCCTGTGTTTGCCGGCGATAAGCTGATTGCAAAGGCAGAGGTCATAAAAACCAGGGGCAATAAATACTTTGTATGGGTATTTATAAAGGTAAAGCAGGCTGAAGTATTCAGAGGGAAATTTATATTAGTGTCCTTCAGCAAGTGAATCAATATATGGAGGGATCAACATGAGAATAGCTATTGATGTAATGGGTGGAGACAATGCTCCCAGGGCGATAATAGACGGCTCGCTCCTGGCTCTTCATGAATATGGTACAGAGCTGTACCTTGTCGGGCTGAAGAGTGAAATAGTCAAATATCTCAGTGAGGAAGAGCTGAAGAATAAAAAGATCAATATTGTTGAGGCTTCGGAAATAATAAATGTTGATGAAGCCCCTGTCAATGCCATAAAGCATAAGAAGGATTCCTCACTGGTAGTAGGCCTGAAGCTTGTGAAGGACGGTACCTGTGATGCTTTCATATCTGCCGGAAGCACCGGCGCATTCCTGGCCGGCTCCCTTCTGAAGGTAGGAAGGATAAAGGGAATAGACAGGCCGGCGCTCTCGCCGCTTATACCTACTTTAAAAGGAAGCTGCATGATAATAGACGCAGGGGCGAATATGGACTGCAAGCCCAGGAATTTGCAGCAATTTGCAGTAATGGGCTCCATCTATATGGAAAAGGTAATGGGAATAAAAAACCCCAGAGTAGGACTCCTTAATGTAGGGGCTGAGGATTCCAAGGGAAATGAGCTTACAAAGGAAAGCTTCGGGCTTATAAAAGCCGCGGGTGTAAATTTTGTGGGTAATGTTGAGGCAAGGGATATGATAAGCGGAGTATGCGACGTCTGTGTATGCGACGGCTTTGCAGGCAATGTGCTGCTGAAGAACACCGAAGGGGTGGCAATGGCGTTATTCAAGCTGCTTAAGGAGGAATTTATGAAAAGCTTCAAGACAAAGCTTGGAGCGGTTTTACTAAAGGATGGGCTGAAGAGTATAAAGAAGAGGTTTGATTATACCGAAGTAGGCGGAGCGCCGTTTCTGGGGATCAACGGAATAATGATAAAGGCACATGGAAGCTCTGATGCCAAGGCAGTAAAGAACGCAATAAGGCAGGCAAAGTTGTTGTACGATAACAAATGCCTGGATACGATAATGAATGAAATTAGTATTTTGGGAGTTGAGAACACAGATGAACAAGCTTAAAAGAGCAGGTATAATCGGAACAGGAAGCTGCCTGCCGGATAGAATAATGACCAATCATGAGTTTGAAGAGATTGTCGATACCAATGATGAATGGATAAAGTCCCATACCGGAATAAGCGAGCGGAGATTTTCCGATGAAAAGACGGCGACCTCCGACCTTTCAACAACCGCAGCTCTTAGGGCGTTGGAAAGTGCAAAGCTCAAGCCGGAGGATATTGACCTCATCATCGTAGCTACAGTTACACCTGATATGGTGTTTCCTTCAACTGCCTGCATAGTTCAGAACAACATAGGTGCGGTAAATGCAGCCGCTTTTGACCTGGAAGCAGCATGCATCGGCTTCCTGTATGGGCTTGCGGTTGCAGAAAACTTTGTTATGACAGGTTATTACAGGAATGTACTGGTTATTGGGGCTGAGACACTATCCAAAATATGTGACCTGAAAGACAGGAATACCTGTGTGATTTTCGGTGACGGTGCCGGTGCGGCAGTGGTTTCGGAAGTACCTGAAGAGTATGGCATATTATCTACATACATGGGAGCTGACGGAAGCGGCGGCGACCTGCTCAAAATACCTGCAGGAGGTTCACGGCTTCCTGCAACTGTGGAGACTGTTCAGGAAGGGCTTCATTATATAAAAATGGATGGCAGCAAGGTGTTCAAGTTTGCCGTCAAGGTTATGGGTGAAGCTGCGGAAAAGGCGCTGGAAAAGTGTGGTCTCGGCAAGGATGAGGTTGATTATCTGATCCCCCACCAGGCAAATATAAGGATAATCGATGCTGCTGTCAAGAGATTGAAGATGCCGGAGGAAAAGGTATATGTGAATATAGATAAATATGGCAACATGTCGGCTGCTTCAGTAGCAGTGGCACTGGATGAAGCCAGCAGGAAAGGGCTTCTGAAGGATGGGGATGTTGTCGTTCTAGTGGGGTTCGGAGGAGGCTTGACCTGGGGAGCTGCGGTACTAAAATGGAAGAATTTCGGGAGGTAGACAAATGTTCAGGACTTCGATATGTGATTTATTGGGTATCAAGTATCCTATATTGCAGGGGGGAATGGCCTGGGTGGCGACTGCAGAGCTTGCTGCAGCGGTATCCAATGCAGGAGGGCTTGGTATAATAGGCGCTGGAAATGCACCCGGCGACTTTGTAAGGAATGAAATAAAAAAAGCAAAGCAGCTTACTGATAAGCCCTTTGGTGTAAATATAATGCTTTTATCACCTTTTATTGATGAAGTAATAGAGGCAGTCTATGAGGAAAGAGTCCCGGTAATTACGACAGGAGCAGGAAATCCGGGTAAATATATAGCCCGGTTCAAGGAAATCGGAACAAAGATAATACCGGTAGTACCTGCTGTGGCTCTCGCCAGAAAGATGGAGCAGGAGGGAGTCGATGCGGTAATTGCCGAGGGAACAGAATCAGGAGGCCATGTAGGTGAGCTTACTACAATGGCATTGGTGCCCCAGGTGGTTGATGCAGTCAGTATCCCCGTAATTGCAGCAGGGGGAATAGCGGACGGAAGAGGTGTGATTTCCGCTCTGGCTCTTGGAGCACAAGGCGTGCAGTTGGGCACTATATTTGTATGCGCGGCTGAATGTACTGCTCATGAGAATTACAAGCAGGCGGTCATAAAAGCAGGAGACAGGGGCACAATGGTTACCGGAAGGGCTACAGGGCATCCTGTAAGGATACTGAAAAACAAGCTTGCCAGAGAGTTTGAAAAGCTGGAGAAGGCCAATGCCGGGGCAGAGGAATATGAAAAGCTGGGCGCAGGAAGATTAAAGGATGCGGTAGTAGACGGAGACATCAATATGGGCTCTATAATGGCCGGACAGATCAGCGGCATGGTAAATTCGGTAAAGCCTGCAAAGGCTATCATAGAAGATATGCTGAAGGAAGCCGATGCAGCGCTGGCTGCTGTAAAAGCATTATCAAAGGAGGACTGGAATTGTCAAAAATAGCATGTATTTTTCCGGGTCAGGGTGCACAGT
>JAEXXN010000254.1 GCA_023405875.1 Bacillota bacterium
ACTCAGCAGCAGCACCTTTCAGGTGGCCTCCTTCATAGTCTTTGCTGAGCCAGATCGTATACCACGTTGTCAACAAGTAAAATGAGCCCACAATTATTGCCATTAAGGTGTAACTGGCCGACTTTGAAACATAAAGGCCTAAAAGAGCAACCAGCGGTACGCTTGTATAAGAAGTAATGATCCCTGCTGCGCCTATTGCAGTTGCGCGATGACCGGCTAACATGCCGCGTTCTTTGGGATCATCGGTAAAAATATTCACCAGAGCTGCGTGTGAATTAGAAGACAAGGAAGCTGCATAATTGCCGGCTATGTACGCAATGATTATGAAGATTGCTGCAATATAGTCATCGGCAGAAAGTCGCGTAAATTTCAGAACAAATCCGATCGCTGCCAGAGGTGCGAAAATTACCATGAAACTTCTGTGACGGCCCCATCTCATTGCCGGCGTGCCTGAAATAATGATTCCTGTAAAAAATGTCAAAAATGCCAGCGTTGTGGTTGATATTCCGGTGATCATGAGCACTACCGGCGTCGGGAACATCATAACGTTTGTCAGGGTGAATACCATCATTAAGTTGGCAGTGTTGTTCATAGTTGTGTTAAATAGATCGGTTACACCATAGGTATATTTGACAAGTTTAGGTAGTGGTTTACTTTCCATTTTTTTCCCCCTTTTAATGTATTCTTTTGTTATTTGCAGTATCCTACAGCCATTGATTTTACTGGATCTTACAACAATTCTTCTTATTTGAAAGGCAACGATTGTGCAACAGCTTACACGCCTATTGTATTTTCAAGGTACATTATACCGGCTCTGCAAAGCCCTAATCACAAGGATCTATGTATTTGGGGAGAACTATCCTATATCTGCTTATTTCAAGGGCAGGATGTCAAAATTACAGTGGGAAGCTTGAGTTAATAATCATTTATTCCGGATGGCTTTAGTGATAGCTTCTGTTGTAGAACAAAGGACGCGCATATCATTTAAAACCGTTACATATCTGAAGCCTTGTTCAATTCTTTTCAAGGCTTGATCGGCACCATCGCAAACAATACCGGGAGTAACGCCGGCATTGGTGCATGCATGCAGTACATGCTGCACAGCCTCAACCATTTCAGGTGCACCGGATCTTCCGACGCATCCCATAGATAAAGCTAAATCACCAAGTCCGATAAAGACCACATCAAGATTAGGAACTTTAACAATTTCTTCGATGTTGTCAACACCTTTTTTGGTTTCACACATACATACCGTCATAGTCTCATTATTAGCAGTACTCTTATAATTTGGAACATGACCCCATCTGGAGCCTCTCCCGCTTGAAGAGCCTCTTACCCCCATAGGTTCATATTTGCATGCAGCAACAAGTTTTGCCGCCATTTCCGCAGTTTCGATCATAGGTGCCTGAATCCCGTCGATTCCATTATCAAGATAACGTCCGATCAATTTTTGATCATAATCAGTAATTCTGACAATGGTAGTTATATCGTGAGCCATTGCCCCACGGCTCATATTGATAACAGACTCAAAATTAGCCTCGCCATGCTCGGTGTCAATGATAATAAAATCAAGCCCTCCTATAGCAACGACTTCCGCAATTGCCGGTGCGCCTATGCTCAAGAATCCTCCAAGAGCATAATTCCCATTTTTAAGTGTTTCCTTCAACTTGTTTTTCACTGTAAAACGTCCTTTCATATTCGATACCTTACATGCCTATAGATTATTCCAATGTCTGAATTGCCGCTAATTCGGATAATTTTTTTACAACGCCTACCACCTCATCAGTAGCTGCTGCGATTTCCTCGGCAGCAGCAGACTGACTATCTGAAGTAAAGCTGCTTTGATGTACCTGCTGGCCTATTATCCCAATTGCTTTTTTCATTTCCAACAATGCTCTTGCTATTTTCTCCGCTGAATCCTTACTTAAATTTGCCAGTTTGCCCATCTCATTTGCCACGATGCTGAAGCCTCTTCCCGCCTCTCCGGCTCTTGCAGCCTCGATAGCTGCGTTTAATGCCAGCAAATTTGATTGAGAGGAAATATTTTTTATTACCTCAATGATGTAGTCTATCTCCTCTATTTTGTTTTCGGTTTTTTCGGAAAAGCCGGCAGTTTCCTTTATAAATGAGGACAGATGCAGTGAATTGGTCGCGACCTCCTCAGTTGCAGCATTGAGCTGTTCCATTGAGTTCAAAAGTGAACTGGAGATATCCTCAATTTGTGCTTCCGTTTCCTGACTTTTTGCAAATACAACAGCCGCAACAACCTCACCCTTTTCGTTAAATACCGGTGTATTGACCCCTTGTGCACGTACCCCGAGGATTTCTTTGGACATTGTTGCTGAAATGGTTTTTTTGCATTCCTTCATTTTCTTGAAAATCCCTTTTCCGTCGGCAACGGTATCCCCGACTTTATAAGTACCTTTAAACTTATCGGTGCTCACCATTGCAAGCGCCTTCATTTCTGTTAAATCAACAACCGTTATTCGCAAGTCCTCCTGGGTAATCTCCAAAAAATGCGGCAGTGCTTCTATAAATACTTCTAAATGCTCTTCTTTCAATACGATCACATCCAATCAACAAATTAGTCAACTTGCCTTCAAGGGTCATGCATAAATTTATAGCCTTGTTGATAAAGAGCAAATGGGATTACCTCTTATCCAGGCGCTTTATAAGGCAAGTCCACCTTTTAGCAGAGGCTGCAGAAGATAGTTAGCACAAACGACGGGAGTTTCTATCTGACAGGTATATTTTAAAATATGCCATCCGTCAAAGGAGCTTTTGCAAATAGCAATCAAGCTATAGAGTAAAAGCCCCTTTAACCTGTTACTGAAAACTATTTTACTTTTTTATGTACAAATTCATTTCTTGCCGGAGTGAATATATCAATATTTATAATATTTTTAGTTGATTCACTGGCATCATATTTGTGTAACACATTAGGGGGAATCACAA
>JAEXXN010000290.1 GCA_023405875.1 Bacillota bacterium
TTATTGGTCATAATAAGCGGTACATTATATATCAGGCAGGATAAGGCAACGGAAATAAGCCTCGGCGAGGCAGTGGAGGTCAAAGAGGCGGCTGCCCCGGCAGCAGAAGAAGGGGCTGCGGAAACAGAACCGGCGGAGATCTCGGTATATATATGCGGTAACGTGCAAAATCCGGGAGTGGTAAGGGTGCAGGAGGGAACGAGGCTGGCTGAAGCCATGAAAATGGTAGGGGGCGCCGGAAACGAGGCGGACCTGACGGCTGTTAACCTTGCCTACAGGCTGGCAGATGAGGATATGGTATACATACCGGCAAAGGGAGAAAAGCCGGAGGAAGCAGGGGTCGTCACTGCAGGAGTGAGTACTGTGAATAAAAAGCCGGACCGCAGCCCGGGAAAGGTGAATATAAATACCGCCACCGAAAGTGAGCTTGACACCCTTTCGGGAGTAGGACCGGCAACGGCAAAGGCGATAATTCAATACAGGAACCAGGTTGGAGCCTTCAGCACCATTGAAGACATCAAGGAGGTAAAGGGAATAGGAGATGCCAAATTCAGCAGCATAAAGGACAGTATTACGGTTGAGTAGAATAATGCGACATAAATATGGTGTGCAATACGGGTGCGAAACGGCAGGTCGTTGTTCCCTACAAACAACACATGACAATTGGTATATTGTAGGGAACGACCCCCGTGTCGTTCCGGTTGCAGCACATCATATTTGCTTCGCATCATTCTATTTTTATGTTTAACCATATTCAGTTATGTTATAATAATGGGGAAGTTGTGAACAAACAAGCTTGATTTTTCAGCGGGAAAGGAGGTGGCATTATGGATGATAGGAAAAAGATAAGACTCACACAAATGACCAAAAGCTCTGGTTGAGCCGCCAAGATAGGTCCTGAGACCCTGGCACAGGTTCTGTGCCAGCTGCCGAAATTCCATGATGAAAACCTGTTGGTGGGTATCGATACATCCGATGATGCTGCTGTATATAAGATAGATGAGGACAAAGCCATTATTCTGACTATGGATTTCTTTACTCCTGTTGTAGATGACCCATACACCTTTGGTCAGATCGCAGCCGCCAATTCGCTGAGTGACGTTTATGCCATGGGCGGAAGGCCCGTTACGGCAATGAATATAGTGTGCTTTCCCACCTGCCTGCCTATGGATATCCTGAAGGACATCCTGCAAGGCGGTGCCGACAAGGTGGCTGAAGCAGGTGCAATAGTTGTGGGCGGCCATAGTGTAGAGGATGCCGAACCAAAGTTCGGCCTTTCGGTAATGGGTATGGTGCATCCCAAAAAGGTCGCAGCCAATTCAGGGGCTAAGCCCGGGGATATGCTGATACTTACAAAACCGCTGGGTGTTGGTATATTAAACACTGCAATCAAGGCTGACCTTGCGGACGAAGCCACAGTAAGGAAGGCCGTGGATTGCATGGCTTACCTGAACAAGGATGCCTGTGAGGCCATGGTAAAGGTAGATATAAACGGCTGTACCGACATAACCGGCTTCGGCCTTTTGGGCCATGCCTATGAAATGGCGAAGGCAAGCAATGTATCAATAGAAATATGGTCGGATTATCTTCCTATAATTAAAGAAAGCATTGATTTTGCAAAAATGGGAATAATTCCGGCAGGCGCTTATAATAATGAAGGCTATTTAGCCGGTCATATTGATTTTTCCGGTGATATATGCCAGGAAATCAAGGATATAATGTATGACCCCCAGACCTCGGGAGGCTTGCTTATATCAGTACCTGAGGAAAACTCGGAAAAGCTGATGGAGGGTCTTCGAAGAAGCAACAGGCAGGACTTTAACCTGATAGGAAGAGTAAAAGCCAAGGGAAAGTACAGTATAGAAGTAATATAGTAGGGGCGATTCATGAATCGCCCGTACAAATTTCAAACCTTTTGTGGAGGTAGAGCATGAAGGATAAAAGGCAGATACTGAGCAGCATACCCTCTGTTGATGAGCTGATGAGGGAGAATGAGCTTCAAGAGCTTTCCCGGATCTATCCAAGGACTGCAGTGGTTGACGGCATAAGAGAATACCTGCAGCAATACAGAAAGCTTGTGATGTTTGCGGAAAAGGAAGAAGATTTGGCTGCGGTGGACGGACTGGATATTGTAGCCGGTATAGCAGAGAGAGTTCATCTTATGATGAGGAGCAACCTTATAAATGTTGTCAACGCAACAGGGGTGGTGCTTCATACAAACCTCGGGAGGGCCCCGATCAGCACCAGGCTGAAGGATCATATATGGGAGATAGCCTCCGGTTACTCCAATCTGGAAATGGATCTGGGATCAGGAGAAAGGGGTTTGAGGTATTACCATGTTGAAGAGCTGTTATGCAAGCTTACGGGAGCACAGGCTGCTCTGGTGGTCAATAATAATGCCGCTGCAGTCATGCTGGCCCTGAGTACTATTGCAAAGGGCCGTCAGGTTGTGGTGTCCAGGGGGCAGCTGGTTGAAATAGGCGGCTCCTTCAGGGTGCCTGATGTAATGGAGCAAAGCGGCGCCTCACTGGTTGAAGTAGGTACTACCAACAAAACATATCTTTCCGATTATGAAATGGCAGTTAATGAGAATACCGGAGCGCTTATGAAGGTACATACCAGCAACTACAGGATACTTGGCTTCACAAGCGAGGTAGAGTCGGAGGATATGGTCGCACTGGGAAAAAAGCTTGGTATACCTGTAATAGAGGACCTTGGAAGTGGGATGCTTATGGAGCTTACTGAATACGGACTTCCCTATGAACCCACTGTGCAGCAGGCTGTAAAAGCAGGACTGGACGTGGTTACCTTCAGCGGGGATAAAATGCTTGGAGGGCCGCAGGCGGGAATAATTGTAGGCAACAGGGAATACATAGATAAAATGAAAAGCAACCCGCTGACAAGGGCTGTCAGGATCGACAAGCTGACTCTCGCAGCGCTGGAGGGAACTCTGCGGCTTTATACGGATAAGGAGCTGGCTCTTAAAGAGATCCCGGTGCTTAAGATGCTTACCTACGACCTGGAGGAGCTGGGCAAAAAAGCAACAAGGCTTGGGCAGAGACTTAAGAAAGCTATTGCAGGCAAGGCTGTTATAACCATAGAGGATGATTTTTCAGAAGTAGGAGGAGGCTCAATGCCGCTGCATAAAATGCCTACCAAAGCAGTCGTATTGGAGCTTAAGGATGCTTCCCTTCCAGAGCTGGAGAAAAAGCTGAGAGCGTATAAAACACCGGTGGTGGCCAGGATATATAGAGACAGGCTTATATTGGACGTAAGGACGATCATGGACCATGAATTTCAAGTCGTAGAAGCTGCGCTGTGCTGGGCATTTATAGGGCTTCCGGGGAAAAATACAGGAGAAGGCGGGGGTCGGGCTTGAAAAATGTCATTATCGGAACGGCCGGGCACATAGACCATGGCAAGACGACCCTTATAAAGGCCTTGACGGGCAGAGACACCGACAGGCTGAGGGAGGAAAAGGAAAGAGGCATATCCATTGAGCTTGGGTTCACATACTTTGATCTTCCAAGCGGAAGGAGAGCAGGAATAATAGATGTTCCGGGCCATGAGAAGTTTATCAAGAACATGCTTGCAGGAGCAGGCGGAATCGATGTTGTAGTATTTGTCATAGCTGCCGATGAGGGTGTCATGCCTCAGACCCGGGAGCATATGAACATACTTTCTCTTCTCAAAGTCAAGAAGGGAATAATAGCCCTTACAAAGAAGGATATGGTAGACCAGGAATGGCTTGATATGATAATAGAGCAGGTCAGAGACGAGGTACAGGTCTCCTTCCTTGAGGACGCCAGGATAATACCGGTATCGGCGGTTAGCGGAGAGGGACTGAAGGAGCTTGTTGCTGAGATAGATTCTGTTACAGAGGTGGTGGAGGAGAAGGATACTCATGAGGTATTCAGGCTTCCCGTGGACAGAGTCTTTACCATAACGGGCTTTGGAACGGTGGTTACAGGGACACTTATCTCAGGCAGCATAAACGAAGGGGACAAGGTAGAGGTATATCCCCGCAAGCTTGAAACGAGAGTCCGTTCCATACAGGTACATGAGAAGAATGTCAAGACGGCTTATGCAGGACAGCGGGTTGCAGTTAATATAGCCAATGTGAAGCTTGATGAAATACAGCGGGGAGATATACTGGCAAAGCCCGAAAGCATGGAGCCCACAATGATGCTGGATGCCAGGCTGGAAATGCTTAAAAGCGATGACAAGTCAATAGATAACAGGGATAGACTGAGGCTTTATCACGGAACCTCAGAAATAATGTGCAGGGTGGTGCTGCTTGACAGGGAGGAGCTGAAACCGGGGGAAAGCGCCTTCGTTCAGCTTCGGCTTGAAGAAGAGACTGCCTGTATGAAGGGAGACCGTTTTGTCATAAGGACTTATTCACCTATGCTTACAATTGGCGGAGGCACTGTACTGGACCCTTATCCGCCTAAAAGAAAGCGCTTCAGGGAGGATGTCCTTGAAGAACTGAAAATAAAGGAAAAAGGCAGTCCCGAAGAAGTGGTGGAAAGATATCTTATACAAAACAGCGATAAATATCCTGAGAAGAAAACTGTCCTTAAGTCAGTGGGAAATATCGGAGCTGAGCTTTTTGACAAAATAGTCGCCGGGCTGCTGGAAAAGGGGCTCATATTTGAGTTCAGAGCCGGAGACGATGCATACCTGCTCCATGTCAGGTATTTGAAGGATGTTGAAACAAAGCTGACCGAAATACTGGAGTCGTATCATAAGAGAAACCCCTTGAAAAGCGGGATATCAAAGGAAGAACTGAAAACGAGGCTGTTTGAAGGTATAAAGCCCCGGCTGGCAGACATGGTTTTCGGATATTATGAGGCTCAGGGCATTATAAATATTGCCAGCCAGTATGTGGCTAAAAGCGGCTTTACCGTGCAGTTCAACAAGCTTCAGGCACAGATAAGGGATATAATCATAAAAAGCTACAGGGAAAAGCCCTTCAATCCGCCCAAGCTATCCGAGCTGGCTGAAGAAAACCGTCTGGATAAAAACCAGTGCCAGACAGTATACAATGCTTTGATCGATATGGGCGAGCTTATAAAGCTGGATGAGGAAATCGCTTTTTCAAAGGCTGCATATAACCAGGCGGTAGAGGAGCTGAGGAGTTTTATAAAAGCCAATGGCCCCATACAGCTTGGCCAGTTCAGGGACCTTCTGGGCACCAGCAGGAAATATGCAGTAGCTCTTTTAGACTATTTTGACCAGAACAAAATTACAAAGCGTGTTGGAGACAACCGTGTGCTCTATTGAGAAACAGGTATAGAGGGCTGAGCTTCAGTCCTTTTTTTCATATAGCCGTATACCTCCCCGGTAATGGTTCTGAAAAGAGACTGGACATTGGAGCCGCTGCCCTTGCTCATTACTATCATTACATACGGATTACCCTCAAGCATTATTATACCTGCATCGTTATAAACACCTTCTCCGGAACTGGTGCCGGTCTTGTGTGCGACAGGAGACTTATAGCCTACTCCGGCAGGCAGCCTGTTTGAATAAATGTTGTCCAGCAGCGACTTCATAAACAGCTTGCTGTTCTCCGCACCAAAGGTTGTTTCGGCATGCAGCAGCTCAAGTACAATGGATAGGTCCCTGGGGGTAGTTCTGGGAGAACGGGATATTCCGTACCTTTTTATATTGTTATTTATTGAAGAGTATTCAGCCGGCATTATTTCGCTGTATACGATACTATGCTTCAGACCCAACTGGAGCAGAACCTGGTTTATCCTCTCTGAACCAAGCTGCCTCAGGGTTATATTAAAATAGTCATTTACTGAGTGACTTATCATTCTTGGCAGCAATTTTTTAAGATTGTATGTCCTTTTGGTGATTTTGTCGATGTAATCCCGGTCCAGCTCCAGCTCGCCGCACTCATTCAAATGGTACATAACTGCTGCGGAAAGCAGCTTGCAGGTTGAGGCGGTGTTGAAAAATCCTTCCTCAGGATTGTCAGGATTTGTTTTTTCTGCATTGTAGGCGTATTCAAAGCCTGTGTCAAGCTCTTTGATGAATATGCCTATGGTGCCCTTGCCTCCCTTTTTATAGAAAGCATTGATGCGCTTCATAACAATTTCCTCTACTTCCCTGCTGAAGTCTTCAGCGGCTTTGAGCTGCTCTTCATCGGGATCTTCAGGCGCCTGCTGCTCAGGAAACGGAGCCGGAACGGCCTCAACAGGTTCGGGAG
>JAEXXN010000293.1 GCA_023405875.1 Bacillota bacterium
CCATTGTCCTTGGTACTATCAAATGTTTTTCATCCTTATAATAACCGACTATAGAGAACCCGTCATACCGCTTGTCCGGCTTTACTCCGAATTTTTCATATTCCTGGGGCTCAAACTCTTCATTTAATATAAAATCAACGTTAATGGATGAATCAAAATTACCAATGGTGATTTTGTCGGCGCTTATAAATTTAATGAATATCTTATTCATTAAATCCCCAAGGATATCCGGTTCATTTACTTCTTCTTTATCTGCGTCGTCCTTATTGCTGATCATGGACTTTGTATCTATTTTGCTGTTTCGCTCGATTAAATCTGTGGATGGGTTCAGCAGAATAGAGGGGTACTGATTGACATAATAATCTATGGTTTTTGTCTTGGTCTTGATTATATTGTCATATAACTCATATAACTTTTTATCAATCAATTTTTTAAATATGATATCCCATTGGATTATTATTTTACTGTCTTTGTTTACCAAAGGTACTCCATTTATTGCATCCATGATGCTATATATGATTTCCTTTACCTTTCCTTTTTCCATATATTCATTAGTTCTGGCAAGCACCTGATAAGCTATAAAAATTATATATAGCAGAGTGGTTATAAGCCAAAAAGTAGTATGGTCAAGGTCAAATAGCTTTAAAAAAATTAATTCTACGAGCAGGACAACAATATAAGCAGCAAATAAAAATATGTTGCTGACAACACTGAACATTATTGAGCACCACCTTTACAGCACATTATTATGTATATATATTATATCGGTAATTATTGAGATATCCTTAAATTTTATTATATTTCTATATGGATGTATTGCTTATATAATATAAATTCTACTATAATAATCTTATAAGGTATCAGTATTATAATTTAGGAGGCCAATATATATGGCATATATAAAAGAATGCGTATTGACGGACAAAGAGTGTACAGAATGTGGAGAATGCGACATATGCGATCTTGATCTTGATAAAATTTGTGATAACTGCTGCCGCTGCATTGATAAAGATGTAGATTTCAAAAGTATAGAAGTAGATGAAATAATAGAGTACGAGAACATGTTAGACGATCTGGAGGACCTGGAGGATTGGAAATACCAGGAGAATTACACTGTCGACTACGGCTATGGGGATAGGGCTAAACCGGAAAGAAGAGAGGATTAACATAATTAATATTATGTTAATCCTCTTCGATATCAACAGCGGCTTCCCCGGAAAGAGGGTTGGCTTTAACAGCATTCCTTAAAGTCTCATCGTCAAGATGCGTATAAATCTGAGTAGTGGAGATATTTTCATGTCCGAGTATTTGCTGCAGGGATAATATATCCACTTTGCCGTATTTGTACATGAGTGTTGCCGCAGTATGCCTCAGCTTGTGAGGGGAATACTTTTCCTTGTCAAGATTGGAAACACCTATATATTTCTTCACCAGATACTGTACTGATCTTTTGGATATCCTTTGTTTCCTTTCACTCAGGAACAAGGCATTCCTATCCTTGACCCCATCAACAGGGCGAACCTTCAAATAACCTTCAATAGCCTCCAGACAGGCATCGTTAAGATATACAGTGCGTTCTTTGTTCCCTTTTCCGATTACAGTAAGCAAGTCACCGCTTATTTTATTGATATCTATGCCTATAAGCTCGGAAAGGCGCAGCCCGCAGTTAAGGAACAAGGTAACTATCGCATAATCACGCTCTTTATTTTCTCCTTCAATGGAAGACAGCAGCAGCTTGCTTTCATCAAGAGTAAGGTATACCGGGTGCCTGGAATTGATTTTGGGCGATTCCAGGCCTATGCTCGGGTTCTCATCGATCATTTTCATTTTATGAAGGTATTTGAAAAAGGATCTCAGACAGGCAACCTTTCTTGACCTTGCATAATTTTTATTGTCTCTCTGATTGGCGGCAAAGGAGAGGAAGGAGTAGAAGTCGGCAAGACTGATACCGCTGAGTATATATAAGTCGATATCGTCAACAGGAATATCCTCGATTTCCATATCGGCCGCCACATAGCCGCGTTTTATTTTTATGTATTTGAAGAAGAGAGACAGGTCATAGCCATAGGCGGTAATGGTATTTTTTGATCTTCCGCGAATGGTTTCCATATAATCAAGAAATTCAATTGCCACAGATGGAAGTTTATTCATGTTACAGCCCTCTCTTATGGTAAAAAAATACCAATATTGCGCGAAATAAACATTTCGCGCAATTATATATTCGATAAAGAAGAGGTAAATTCCTGCTTTTATGACAAAATTTCTATATTTAAGAAAAAAATATTTTATTACTGTTTTTTAATTATAATTTAATTTTGATATTGCTACTTTTACTTTAATTTTCTCTGCGTGCTGATTTTATTTCACATCTACCGGTTTTTCTGCCTGTTTCCATGTTTATGCCGAAAATTTGAACGTATCCTTCTATTGCCCTCCTGAGCCCATTAATGTCCATAGTGTATTTATATTGCCCCAACAAAAAAAATCGCTCTAAAGCGATTTAAACGCGTCATATTTTTGTCATGAATTTTATTAGCCGTTACCGGCGTGCTGATTATATCAATAACCTTCGGTAAATTCTATTAAGCCTCCGGTAATCTTTATAATACGTGTTTTAAACATATTTTATAATATCTCAAACTTAAGTTATATTTCTTGCATGATTATTTTTAGTTTTGTTTAAATATTATTATTTTCACTAATTAATTAACATAATATATTTTATGTATATCATTATGTAATCTTGTCAATAATTTTATAATTAATAAAAACCAAGTTTACATAATAGATATGTCTCTTGGTTTTTGTATTATATTGAGTATATTGACTTTTTAATCATTTTTTATTTCAACACTGTTGGACTTCATACCCTTCTTCCGTGATTGATTCTATTTGAAAAATGCCATAATCAATATTCTGATTCCTACAAGGCCCAATGCCACTGCCAATGAGCGGATTATGAGGTTTCCATGAATTTTCTTGGATAATTTGGCCCCCAACTGTGCTCCGAATATTACACCGGCAGAAAGTCCCGCTATCTGAAGAATACCCGGCATAAGCTCTCCCCTTAAGGCATGTATCGTACTGCCTGAAAAAGCTGTAATAGCCAGAATGAAATGGGAGGTTGCCGTAGCCAGATGTACAGGGAAATTCAGCATATGTACCAGTGCAGGAACATGAATGATTCCGCCCCCTATTCCCAACAGGCTTGATGCATATCCTACAAACAGGCTTATTATAATTCCTGTTGCGGTATTATACGAATATTTATATGTGTTTCCTTCGCTGTCGGTAATCACCCGTGAAAGCTTGAAGCGCAAGTCTTTAATACTATCCTTGCCTACTCTTTCCTTTTTAAAATACAAATAGGCCGACAATATCAGTATAAGCGAGCCGAATACCCCATCGAATATCCTTCTTGGAATAAACGAAGTTGTGATAGCCCCTAAAATAGAGCCTGGTATTGTTGCAGCAGCAAAAATCAAGCTGGATTTGTAGTCTATTTTTTTCATCTTCGCATAAGCGAAGCTGCCTGATAAAGCGTTGAAGAACACAACTGCCAAAGAAATGCTTGTTATAGTCTCCGGGCTTTTATCAGGATATATAAGGGGCAAAATCGGTACCATTATAAACCCGCCGCCTGCACCGATCAATGTTCCGAATGTGCCTACCAAATATCCCATCGGGATAAGCCAAATTAATTGCAGCATAGATAATTTCTCCTTCAATTCCTTTATTTGCATCTACAAGATAATATCATAAAGCATATGATAAATCAATCCGGTTCATGCCTTAATATCTGTACTGTGTACAACATTTATTCTGCTATTTTCCCTTTTCCGGGGCGTTTTCTTAAATTTTAAAGCAAGTATTCGTAAGTACAGGAGGAATCACTATTATATGGATAGAACTATTATCAAATAAGCTTATTTGGAAAGGAAATAGAAATATGAAACAAATAATTGCTCTTGGAGGAGGCGGCTTCTCTATGGAGCCGGAGAATCCGCTGCTGGATCAGTATATACTTAAGCAGTCGGGTAAGGCAAACCCAAAGATATGCTATGTTCCTACCGCAAGCGGAGACTCGGATATTTGCATATCCTGGTTTTACAGTTTCTTTGAAAAACAGCAGTGCCAGCCTTCCCACCTGTCGTTATTCAAACCTCCTGCAAGAGATTTGGAAGGCTTTGTCCTGGATAAGGACATCCTTTATATCGGCGGCGGAAACACTAAGAATTTATTGGCTTTGTGGAAGGAATGGGAATTGGATAAGATAATGAGGAAAGCCTGGGAACAAGAAAAATTATTGGCCGGCATCAGTGCAGGCTCTATTTGCTGGTTTGAAGAAGGGGTCACCGATTCCTACGGGGATAAGCTGGAACCGTTAAAGTGCCTGGGCTTCCTGAAGGGCAGCAATTGCCCCCATTATGACGGAGAAGCCGATAGAAGGCCTTCCTACCATCAGCTTGTGGCCTCTGGTGCTATAAAACCCGGAATAGCAGCAGATGACGGCGTTGCTATCCATTATATAGGTCAGGAGCTTTATAAAGCAGTAAGCTCAAGGCCTAAGGCCAGGGCATATAATGTCTGCTGCGATATGGGGATAATAGAGACAGAGCTTGAAACAGAATACCTGGGGTCTTAAAGATAAAAACTCCTGTATGTTTATAATACAGGAGTGATCTTATTTCATAACCGGATTTTTACCTGTGTCCTTAGCAGCCTATTTTGCCCTCTTTAGGACTGCTTCATGTTCATTCAGCTTTGCATCCACAGCTATAACATATTCCTTTACTATGGACATATCCTTTTTCAGTCCACTTATTTCCGCCCTAAGTTCCTGACTGGTGTTGGCAAGCTCCTGTCTGGTGCTGATAAGCGTTTGCCTTGTGTCAGTAAGCTCATTCCTGGTATCGGTCAATTCACCATGCAAGCTATCAATTTTTCTGTCCAGGATGCTGTGTCCTTCAGCAATCGCCTTGATATCACCCTGGAGCTTTTCGATCAGCAGCTCTGAATGCTGCTTGACTTCGTCAACCTTCTTATCGAACGTATCTTTTATTACATCAACCTTCTTATCGAACATATCTTTTATTGCAATAAGCAGCTCATCATTGTTCATCCCGACACCTCCTGCCGTAATTATATTATACCAAAACATTCCTGCTTTTAAAGCACTAAGTACATAATATAATAAATTTTTTATTGCCGTAAGAAAAATACTTGCAGGCTAATGTTATTTAGTCCTGCAAGTATATGTATTTGCCGCTATTATATATGGTCAGACTTCAATTATTATAGGCAATATCATAGGGCTTCTTTTCAGCTCGCTGTCCAGGTATTCCTTTATCTTATCCTTTACAAGGCTTTTCATTGTACCCCAATCCTTCCCGCTGTTCTGAAGAATAACCTCATATGACATCTTGCGCATCTTTTCAATTATCTCCTCTGATTCTCTTACATATACAAAGCCCCTGGAGACAATATCAGGCTCTGCAATTATAGTGCCTGTTTCCTTTTCTATGCTGATAACCACAATTACCATCCCGTCCTGGGATAAAAGACGTCTGTCCCGGAGTACAATATTCCCGACATCACCAACTCCGAGCCCGTCTATGAACACCTTCCCCGAAGGTACAGTGCCTGTGAGCTTTGCTTCCTCAGAATCCAGTTCAAGCACATTGCCTATATCCATAATGAAGGTATTCTCCTCAGGCATACCAAGGGTATTTATCAATTGTGCATGCTCCTTCAAATGCTTGTATTCCCCATGGACAGGCATGAAATATTTCGGACTGACCAGGCTGTACATCAGCTTCAGCTCCTCCTGGCAAGCATGGCCTGATACATGTATATCATCAAGGGATTTATATACTACCTTGGCACCTTTTCTTATCAACTGGTTAATGACCTTTGAAACGGGTTTTTCATTACCGGGTATCGGTGTTGCTGATATTACTATCAGATCTCCCGGAGCAATTTCTACCTGCCTGTGGGAGGATGCCGCCATTCTTGTAAGTGCGGACATAGGTTCTCCCTGGCTGCCGGTTGTGATGATCAGTACATCATCGGGCCTGTATCTGCGCAGATCTGCAATATCGATCAGCGTCCCTTCAGGTACCTCAAGATATCCCAACTGTATTGCCACATTCACTACATTGACCATACTTCTGCCGCTAAGAGCTACCT
>JAEXXN010000414.1 GCA_023405875.1 Bacillota bacterium
TTCTGAGATTCCTGGGCACCGAGATGGATGACAGATACCTGGAGAAAGTCAGGGGGCTTGCCCTCAATCCGGATATAGTAAAGGAAATGGAAAAGAACTTCAGGATCGTTTATACACCCTTGCATGGCACTGGGAACCTTCCGGTAAGGAGGGCCCTGAAGGAAGCAGGCTTCACAAATGTAACGGTGGTGCCTGAGCAGGAGCTGCCGGATATGAACTTCCCAACGGTCAAATACCCCAATCCGGAGGAGCACGAGGCCTTTACCCTGGCCATTGAGCTTGCGAAAAATCAGGATGCCGACATAATTGTAGGGACCGATCCTGACTGTGACAGAGTTGGTGTGGTGGTAAGGGACACAACAGGGGAATATGTTGTTCTGACAGGGAATCAGACAGGCGCCTTGCTTGTCGATTATATATTGGGCTCCATGGAAAAACAGGGAAGGCTGAATGAGAAAAGCACAATAATAAATACCATAGTTACAGGCAAGCTGGGGGAAAAAATAGCTGAAAGCTATGGAGTATCCACAATATCTGTGCTTACCGGCTTCAAATATATAGCAGAGAAGATAAAGGAATTTGAGAGCAGCGGAAGGGAATTCCTCTTCGGTTATGAGGAAAGCTACGGATACCTGGCGGGGACCTTTGTAAGGGATAAGGATGCGGTCATGACCTCAATGCTTATCTGTGAAATGGCCGCCTGCTATAAAAAGAGGGGCAAAACCCTGTATGAGGGCCTTCTGGACCTGTACGGCAAATATGGATATTACAAGGAAAGCCTTGCCTCAATAACCTTCAAAGGTAAAGAGGGCATGGAGGAAATGGTTAAGCTGATAAACATCCTGAGGAATGATCCTCCGCAGGAGATAACTGGTGTCAAAGTAACTGAGGTAAGGGATTATATGGATTACCACGGACCCATAGCACTTCCGAAAGAAAATGTACTCCAATTCATGCTGGAGGACAAATCCTGGTTCTGCATAAGGCCTTCGGGAACAGAGCCCAAGCTGAAGATATATTTCTCAGTGATAGGGAAAAGCAGTAAAGGGGCAGAAGAAGTGATGGAAGGCCTCAGGGCTTGTGTAGGTGAATTAGTGAATACTGCTCCGGCAGTCTCCTGAAATAAATCAATCTATAGAGCTGGTTCAGCCAGCACAACAGATTAAATTAAAAGAATTATAAAGAAGGAAATATTAAGTTGATATTGAATATATAGTAGTGCATTGATTAGTTGATTTCGGGGAGGCAGGTACAATGACAGGCAAGAAGCTGCTTGTAGTTGACGACCAGAAGGGTGTCAGATTTCTTATTAGTGAAATATTCCAGGAAGAGGGCTTTTGTGTTGCTGAAGCCAGCAATTACGAAGAAGCGATAGAGGTAGCGAAAAAGTTCATGCCTGATATTGCTCTTGTTGATATGCGGCTGGGCAACAATACAGGTTATGACGGAGGGGATATTGTCAAGGCGTTGAAAATACATATTCCTGAGCTTATACCAATAGTCGTGACTGCACACAGTGAGCCTGACAAGCTTGATAAGGCGATCAGGAGCGGTGCTGTATACTGCCTGGAAAAGCCCTTTGATGTGGATAGAATCGTAAGCGTGGTAAACGAACAATTCGATAAACATTCATATATTTTCAAGGACTACGAATAACTATAACATATATCATTAAGGCAACCGCCAAAGAAATGCTTTGCAGAATTTTTGTCAATATTGTATAATGGACTTCGCAAAATACAGAGGAGGAATAAAAATGGAAAAGGTAACTATAAGACTTAGAATGAGTGCACATGATGCACATTACGGCGGAAATTTGGTTGATGGAGCAAGAATGCTGGGTTTGTTCGGAGACGTTGCTACCGAGCTTCTTATAAGAAATGACGGGGATGAAGGCCTGTTCTGTGCCTATGACAGTGTTGAGTTTCTTGCACCGGTATTTGCAGGGGACTATATAGAAGCAGAGGGCGAAATAGTAAATGTCGGCAATACATCAAGAAAGATGAAATTTGAAGCCAGAAAAGTCATACAGGCTAGAACTGATATAAATGATTCGGCAGCAGAAGTGATCGAAACCCCAATAGTTGTGTGCAGAGCAAGCGGAACCTGCGTAGTACCGAAAGATAAGCAGCGGCTCTAACCCGCCGCTGCAGTCACTGGTCATTAGAGTAGGGAACGGTTCCAAACCGTTCCGCAGAGTCTTCAAAGGACTACCCTAAAGCTAGAAACTGGTGACCAATAAATTACGACCAAAAGGAGGATTTTACTTATGGATAAATTAATAATTACAGCATGTCTTACAGGAGCGGAAGTGACAAGGGAGCAGCAGCCCAATCTTCCAATCAGCCCCGATGAAATAGCAGAAGCAGCATACCAGGCCTGGAAGGCAGGTGCGTCAATAGCTCATGTGCATGCCAGAAAGCCTGACGGTACGCCTACCCAGGATATCGAGGTTTACAGAGAGATAAAGGAAAAGGTCGCCAAGAAATGTGATATAATATTCCAGCCTTCCACCGGAGGCGCTGTATGGCATTCCAAGGAAGAAAGGATACAGCCTGTATATTTGAAGCCTGAAATGGCATCCCTGAGCACAGGTACTTGTAATTTTGGGCCTGATGTATTCATGAATACAGAGGAATATATGGAAAGCTTTGCAAAGATCATGAAGGAAAATGGGGTTAAGCCTGAAATTGAAATATTTGAAAAGGGTATGATCGACAATGCCTTGAGACTGGTAAAAAAAGGTCTTGTCACACTGCCTATACATTTTGACTTTGTATTGGGCGTACCGGGAGCATTGCCGGGAGAACCAAGAGACCTTATGTACCTTGTCAACAGCATTCCTGCAGGCTGCACCTGGACAGTGGCAGGTATAGGAAGAGCCGAGCTTCCTCTCGGAGTAATGGCTATAGTTATGGGCGGACATGTAAGAGTAGGCTTTGAGGATAACATATTCTATTCAAAGGGCGTGGTCGCAGAGTCCAATGCCCAGCTGGTAGAAAGGATCGCAAGAATTGCGAAGGAATGCGGCAGAGAAGTGGCAACCCCGAATGAAGCAAGGAAAATACTGGGTCTTGCCCACTGATTCCGGAGCAAAGCCCAGGACGCCGTTCCGAACCCTTCGGTAAAATCATTAAATATTCAAAAGGATTTTTAAACTCTATGTAGAATAGTATTAAGTATAGGGGGAGGTGATATCGTGCTTTTTGATACGAATATCAGTGCGGCGGTGCGATGCAAATATTGCGGGAAGCTAATAATCAGAGACATTTCTCTTTTCAATCTTTCAAAAAACAGCTTACATGAGGAACACTGTGATTGCGGCAATAGCATATTCAAAATAAAAAGCAGCGATTCAAAGACCTTCTGCTTATACATCAATTGTATAGCCTGTGACAAGGAACACCTTTTCGTGTTCAACTCAAGGCAGGTTTTAAGCGAAAAAGTAAAAATCCTGAGCTGCCCCAACAGCAGATTGGACATTGCCTTTGTCGGCAACCGGAAGCTGGTAAGAGAGGTGGCCATAAAATTCCAGAAGGATCTGCAAGAGCTGATAAAAGTACTTGAAGTGTAGCTTAGGGCACGGGTATGATGGATAACACCGGATACTCGTGTCTAATATTTTAACTGAAAAAATTAAAATGTCTTGCATAAATTGTTAATTTGTATTATATTATAAAAATTGGAAATAATTTTATAAAGAGGTGATAGCAGGTTGAATGAACTGATGGAAAAGAGCATGATTGAGCTGAGAGAGCTTGCGAAATCAATGGATATCAAAAGCTATTACAAGCTCAAGAAGGATGAACTTGTAACTGAAATAATGAAGAAAATAGAAGAAGCAAAAATTGCACAGGGAATCATGAAACCAGTTGCCAAAGAAGAAAAGCCTCAGGAGCCGAACAGAACGGAAAAGGCCGTTGAAGAAGTATTTGTCAAAAAGGAAGCTCCGGAAAAGCCTTTGAGCGAAGAGGAAAAGAAATTCCTGGAGAGTAAGGATGTTGAAAAGGGCGGAAGAGCAGACGGCATACTGGAAATACTCCCTGACGGTTTTGGTTTTCTCAGATCGGATAACTATCAGTCCGGTGACAGGGACACATACATATCTCCATCGCAAATAAGACGATTTAACTTAAGGACCGGTGACAGAATAGCAGGTATCACCAGGGCTCCCAAGGAAGGAGAAAAATTCCCCGCACTTCTTTATGTTCAGGGAGTAAATGGAGATAATCCGGAGAGCGTAATCAGAAGGCCATATTTTGAAGATCTTACACCTATATACCCCAATAAAAAAATTGTTCTTGAAAGCAATCCCAAAGACTTATCCACAAGGCTTATTGACCTTCTCGCACCCATAGGCATGGGGCAGAGGGGCTTGGTCGTATCACCTCCGAAGGCAGGGAAGACAATTCTTTTGAAAAAAATCGCCAACAGTATCACACAAAACTACCCGCAGATTGAATTGATAGTATTGCTGATTGATGAGCGGCCTGAAGAAGTAACCGATATGAAAAGGTCTATCAATGGGGATGTCATATATTCTACCTTTGATGAGATGCCGGAAAATCACTGCAAGGTTGCCGAGATGGTTCTGGAGAGAGCCAAGCGCCTTGTAGAGCAGAAGAAGGATGTGGTGATTCTGCTGGACAGCATTACAAGGCTTGCCAGAGCATACAACCTGACTATATCACCCACCGGAAGGACTCTTTCCGGAGGACTTGATCCGGGAGCCCTGTACAAGCCGAAGAAATTTTTCGGTGCCGCCAGAAATATAGAAGAGGGCGGAAGTCTGACCATTCTTGCCACTGCGCTGGTGGATACCGGCAGCAGGATGGATGATGTCATATATGAAGAGTTCAAAGGCACCGGCAACATGGAAGTGCACCTGGACAGAAAGCTTTCGGAAAAGAGGATATTCCCGGCAATAGATATGAACCGTTCTGGTACAAGAAGGGAAGAAATGCTTCTCAGCTCAAGGGAGTACGAAACCGTCATGTCTATAAGAAGGGCCTTCAGCAGCGGTTCAAACTCCGAAGTGACGGAATATCTGATAAACAAGCTTGTACATACCAGGAACAACGAGGAATTCATAGAAGCGATAAAATTTGCCAATTTCAGGGATTAACTGAAGGGCACTTTATTCATATATAATACAGACAAGCCTCATGTAATAATTTCTATTTTCAGGGGAAAATATATTAAGTTAATAAGCAAAGCAGCAGTACAAAAAATATTTGCCAAGTATGAAATTCTATGCTAAAATATATACTTGTCGACGGGTATTAAACTACCCGGACAAAATATGCATTATAGGACAATAATGTGTGATTGTGTCGCACGTATATACATTCCATAAAGAAAGAGGTGAATAGAATGAAAGAAGGAATCCATCCAAAGTATGGAGAGTCAGTTGTAAAATGTGCTTGTGGAGAAACATTTGAAACAGGTTCGGTAAAAAAGGAAATCAAAGTGGAAATTTGTTCCAAGTGTCATCCTTTCTTTACAGGAAAGCAGAAACTCGTAGATACAGGCGGTCGTGTAGACAGATTCAAGAAGAGATTTAACTTGGATAAGGTAGAAAATAAAGAAGAATAATTCGTAGAGGTTAAAGTCAGCTTTAACCTCTATTTATTTTTTGTAGGGAACGACGGGAGCAACCTTCCCTACTTGTCATATATTATCATAATATATATAATAGTGTAGGAAGGGAAAATACTACATATGGGGGTTGAAATATGTACGGACCAAAGGATCATGGATGGATCGAAGTCGTAGTTGGGCCAATGTTCAGCGGTAAAAGCGAGGAATTGATCAGAAGGATAAACAGGGCAAGGATAGCAAAGCAGAAGGTCCAAGTT